>JAYUFJ010000426.1:0-3513 GCA_043738775.1 Flavobacterium sp.
AATTTAGACGCTACGATAAAAAAAGAAAAAGTGTAGTTTTTAATACACTATAAATACTTTTTTTATTTTTAAACAAATCATTATAAACAATTTATTACATTTGAATTAAATAGTAATATTAATGTTTATGAGAAAACTTTACTTTAAAATATTTTATCTTTTTTTTAGCGTTTTATGTTTTGGACAAAATAATTTTGTAACCTTAAATTTTAAAGTTTTAAATAATAAAACTAACTTTATTTTTATTAAAGATAATAATGAAATTATACGTCAAATTAAATTAAAAAAGGACAATGTTTTTAATGATTCTTTTCAAATTCGAGAAGGAATTTATCAAATAAGCTACGATAAATCGTATGCAGACGTTTATTTAAAATCTGGTTTTAAACTAAAAATTAATTTTGATGGAACTAATTTTGAAGAAACTATAAAATATTCTGGTAAAGGTGAAGTTGAAAATAATTATATAGCACAACAGAATTTAGATGACATTAAAAATTTTGACGAAGAAATTTATAATTTAGACCCCGAGGCCTTTGAAAAATTATTGACAGACTCTGAGAATTCTAAATTATCTAGTTTAGAAAAGCAAACTTTTGAACCGGAATTTGTAAATCTTCAAAAAAGAAAAATTGAAATGGGAGTTTTAAAACTTCGTGAATTATATGCTCAACATAAATTAATGCCTAAATAATTTAAATCAAGTTACCCTTGATAAGTTCTGTAACGAACACATCAAGGGCACTTTTTAAAAATAATTAACCAACCTATTTTTATGGTAAAGCATTAATTGCAGCTTCTAATTGTGCTTGGGTTCCCAAAACTGTTTCAGCTAAAGTAAAGTTGTAAATATCATTAGCTTGAACAGTAAAAGCTTTAATTGCATATCTATATTGTCCATTGTCTTCGGTTACAAAAATTGCGTGACATACTAATCCTATTGGTATTTGACCATAATGTTCTGAAAATCGTAATGTTGTTGAATTGTAAGTATCGAATTTAGCTAAACTAGTTGTTAAACCATCGTAGTGTAAATAAATAGCACAATTTGATTGATTGTAACCTGCAGGAACGGTTGCTAATAATAGCGTTCTTGGTCTTGGATCATTATAAAATCTATCAACATTTGTCCATCCAAAACCTGGTAAAGTTGCACTGTAACCTGCTCCACCAGCTGTAGTACCGCCTTGGTTTACAACTACACCATTATTTCCAATTGCTGGGTTTACATCGTTTTGAATCCATCCTAACATGTTTGCAGCTGGTGTAGGTAATTGTCCTGTCCACAGACGCATATTTCCATTTACACCACCAGTTAAAGCACCTGGTATATTCAATAAAATTGGGCTAGTAGTTGTTAAAACCACTCCTGCTTGTTTTGCTTCAATAAAAAACTCTCCACCTGTAATAATTAATTCCATTTGACCAGTTGTAGGGTTTAATCCCATAGTCGTTTTATCTGTAGTAAGCATTTTTCCTCCATCAAAAACTTCTGCAAACTCAACATCTACTTGACCTGTTACTGGGTTTCCGTTTTTACGAAGTGAAGTTCCTTGAATTTTAATTACTACTCCTTTTGTTGAGGTAAATGTTGCCAATCCGTTTTCGGCAGTCATTACAAACTGTTGTTTAACAGAGTTGTAAGCTAAATTTTGTAAATTTGAAAATGCTTGCGCTGTTGGAACAGAAGGCAAAACAGTACTGTTCGACGAATCATCTTTACTACAGCTTGATAGTGCAATTGTTGTTAAAAATGCTAGACCGATGTTTTTAAAATTTGTTTTCATAATTTCTATATTTTAAATTGTTAAACCTGAATATGTTTCAGATTGTTGTTATTTACTTTATATCAATACTGTTTTAAATTTGTTACCCATTAAATTAAAATAAATTTTAAATTCATTTATTTTTTTTAAATTAGCCAATAAAACAGGGTATTTATGAGCGAAAAAAATCTTCATCCAGATCATATATATATAGTTGGTCTAGTTCAAAACAATTCGAAAATAATTGATACTATATATAAAAAGTTTACTCCTAAAGTTATTTACTTTATAAAAAATAATTCTGGTAGTATTGACCAAGCCAATGATGTTATTCAAGAAGTGCTTATAACAATTTACAATCAAGCTAAACTTAAAGGCTTTCAATTAACTTGCCCGTTTGACGCTTACTTTTTTTTATTATGCAAACGGCATTGGTTGAATGAACTAAAAAAGAAATCAAACAAAGGGGTAACAATTTCTGATGAAGATGTATTTAAAAATGTAAGTGAACAACAAATGGTTTTTGAAACTGAAAATTTTGACAAAAAACAATCTTTATTTGATGAAATGTTTCAAAAGTTGGGTGAAAAATGTCAAGAAGTTTTAAAATTAAGTTTTGTAACTAAAACAATGGAGGAAGTTGCTGAAAAACTTAATGTTACTTATGGTTATGTACGAAAAAAAAAATCGCTTTGTACTGGTGAATTAACCAAAATGATTCAACAATCACCTCGATTTTCAAATGCAAAATTTGATAATAATTAAAGTTATGAAAGAACAAAACTACTTCGATTTTGAGAATTATTTGACTAATGAAATGTCAAATGATGAAAAAGTTATTTTTGAAAATAAATTATTAAAGGATAGTGATTTTAATAATAATTTTCAAAATTACATTGAAACATCCGCGTTTTTGCAAAATAAATTTTCTATAGAAACTGAAAGTTTTAAACAAAATTTAAAATCCATTTCTAAAGATAATTTGTCTATAAATAAAATTAAAAATAGGAAAGTAATTTCATTGAAATCAAAATATTTTGCAATTGCTGCAAGTTTAATATTATTTTTTGGTATCTTTTATGTGTACCAAATTCACACACCAAGTTATATCGATTATAATCAACATGAAAACGCTTCTTTTACCGAACGGGGAACAATAATTAATTCGCTTAAAGCTGCACAAAGTGCATTTAATGCTAAAAAATATCGTGAAGCATTACCGCTTTTTGAAATTGTTTTAAAAGAGTACAATAAACCTGAAATAAATTATTTTTATGCGATTTGTTTAATTGAAACTGAAAATTATGTTAAAGCAGAAGATGTTTTATTAAGTTTAAAACAAGGTAAATCAATATATAAAAATCGTGCAACTTGGTATTTGGCTTTGATGCGATTGAAACAAAAAAACAATGATGATTGTAAAATGTTTTTAAAGCAAATTCCTGTTGATGCTGAGGATTATGCTAAAGCGCAAGAATTATTAGGGTTGTTATAAATTTTTAATACCTATAAATAAGGTTTTACAATAAAAATAGTTGATAATAAAGTATTTATTTCAAAAAGAATATTATAATAAAAAAAAGTTTATTGAAATTAGTTTCGATAAACTTTTTTTATTTGTTTTACAATTTATTTAATTTAAAGCCAGCGTAATTATAAATATCTAAATTTTATTTTAATAATAAACCCGATAAAAAAGAAGGATAAAATCCGATTGCTAAATTTAATAAAATAGCTACAACGGCTA
>JAYUFJ010000427.1:0-3512 GCA_043738775.1 Flavobacterium sp.
GGTGGCGCACTTTTGGTAACAGCACAAACCATTATTACCGAAAGTTATCCATTGGCAAAACGTGGAATTGCTCAGGCTATATACGGAATGGGAGTTATTGTTGGGCCTACTTTAGGGCCGCCTTTGGGAGGTTATATAACAACAAATTTTTCGTGGCCGTATATTTTTTACATCAATATTCCTTTAGGTATAGCTGCTACTATGCTAACTATTATGTTTGTACGAAGTCCCAAATATGGCGAAAAATTAAAGGCAAATCAGGTCGATTGGATAGGAATTGCTCTTCTAGCTGGTTTTATAGGTTCTTTGCAATTTGTATTAGAACACGGTCAACAAGACGATTGGTTTAATAATTCATTAATCACAATTTTATCTACAATTTCAGTTTTTAGTTTATTACTATTTATTTGGCGACAAACTACATATAAATTTCCAATAGTAAATTTAAAAGTGCTTCAAAACTCAAACTTGCGAGTTGGAGTTATAATGAGTTTTATTTTAGGCTTTGGGTTGTATGCCTCAACGTTTTTGATTCCGATTTATACGCAATCTATTTTAGGATGGACTCCACTAGATGCAGGTTTGTTATTAATTCCGAGTTCGTTAACTACGGCTTTTATTATGCCAATGATTGGTAAAATGATTCAGAAAGGTTACAAACAAACTTATATGGTGGCAATGGGTTTTGTTGTTTTCTTTGTGTTTTCTTTTTGGATGCGGAATATCTTAACACCAACTACTAGTGAAGAAAATATGTTTTGGCCACTAATTTTTAGAGGAATTGGATTAGGATTATTGTTCATTCCAATTACAACGCTTTCTTTATCGGCACTTAAAGGAAAAGAAATTGGTGAAGGAGCTGCTTTTACTGGAATGATGCGACAATTGGGAGGTTCATTCGGAATCGCAATTGTAACCACCTTTATTTCAAGGTTCAATCAAAGTCATCGAGTTGATTTAATTGCCAATTTAAACAAAACTAGTTTTATAGTACAACAAAGAATTTTGATGTTACAAAAAGGGTTTGAAGCAAAAGGAGAAACTTTTAATGAAGCATTAAAAAAAGCTTATCAAGTATTAGATTTTCAAGTAATGAAACAAAGTGCTATACTTTCGTATATGGATATTTTTATGTTTTTGTCAGTATTATTTTTAATTTGTATTCCGTTTGTTTTATTTGTTAAAGATGGAAAAACAATAGTGAATCCCAACGATGTGCATTAATACATTTTATTTATTTGGTTGAATGTAATGCATCATTTCTTTTGGTCCGTGAATAATTGCATAAAAAATCATAATAATAATTATTGATATAAATATTATTACAAAATAGGCAACAAGAATTAAAACTATTATTAATATACTTTTTAAAATTATTTCTTTCATTTTTTTTTCGGGATAAAATCCTTTAAAAAACCAACAAAAAATAATTGGAAATAAGAGTAATGCTAATGTGTTAATTTTAATAAATAAATCGGCATCTTGTTTTACAAAAAATAAAATTGGTACAAATAAAATTATATAAATAATACTGTAAATTGATAAAATATAAGAATTAATTACGATATGTTCATAATAATTATTGTCCCATTTTTTTAAAACCAACCAAGTGCAAAAAGCAAAAATCGGAATCAATAGCATCATTATAAAACTATAATAGCTTGATGTAAATGCAGAAAAATCATTCATCATTAATGAACTCATTTTTTGTTTTGAATAATATTGTGCCGAAATACTATTCATATTAAGCAACTTAAACATCAATACTGATGAAATACTACTCAAAATAAAGAGCAACGAAATGGGTTTGTAATGGTTTATTCTATCACCTTCAATAAAAACTCTAGCTGTTTTTCCGGGATTTTTAATCAAGTTTTTTATTGTGTATAAAAAACCTTTATTGGTATGAATCAAAGTATACTGTAGTTCATCTAAAATGTATTTTTTATTGATACGTTTAAACGATTTTTGTCCGCAATTACTACAAAAATTTTCTATAATATTGTGGTTGCAGTTTAGGCAGTTACTTTCCATAATTAATTTCTTGATTCCAATTCTTTTTTAGCGTCTAAAGTGCTTTTACGTATCAACATCAACATAGGTAAAAAAGCAACTGGTAAAATACTAAAAATACCAAAGCCTTGTTTTGTAGTTAAATATATACCAACACTGAACATTGTTAATAACATACCTATAAAAACTCCAAAAAAGAATCTTCTTTTTTTAATTTCTGCTTGTAATTCTTCTTTTGAAAATTGGCTTAATTCTTTGGTTTTCATTTTTTTTAAGTTTAAAAAGCAAAATTACAAAATAAATGTTAAATATATTACAATTTATCTTGTAAAAACCAAATTATTGTCTTCACTTAAATTGCTATCAAAACTATATCCATCACTATTAAAACCTTTCAAATCGTCAATAGTTTCACAATTATTATCAATAATATATCTTACCATTAATCCTCTTGCTTTTTTAGCGAAAAACGAGATTGTTTTGAGTTTTCCGTCTTTATAATCTTTAAATTCTGGAGTAATTATTGGAACTTTTAATTTTTTTACATCAATAGCATCAAAATATTCGTTACTGGCCAAATTTACAAATAATTCGCCATTTTCAAGTTCAGAATTCAAATGCTTGGTAATGGTTTCTTTCCAAAATTCATATAAGTTTTTATTTTTTCCAATAGGTAATTTAGTTCCCATTTCTAATCGATAAGGTTGCATTAAGTCTAACGGTTTTAGCAATCCATACAGACCAGAAATTATGCGAAGTTTATCTTGTAAAACATCAATTTTTTCTTCAGATAAAGTGTAAGAATCCAAGCCAATATATACTTCACCATTAAAAGCATAAATCGCTTGACGTGAATTTTCTAAATTAATTTCTGTTAAATTTCTATGTTGATTGCGTTGCCAGTTCAATTCAGAAAGTTTATCAGAAATTGACATTAATTGAGATAATTTTGCAGGTTTCAACTTTTTTAAAGCTTTTTCAATAACTAAAGATTGTTTCAAAAAAGAATATTCGGAATGTTTACTAGTTGGTAATTGACTTTCATAATCTAGTGATTTTGCTGGTGAAATTACGATTTTCATTGGTTTAATTTAGATTTTCAAAAATACAAAAATGGTTTTTATTTAACTACGAAAATACTTTTAATTTAGATTAAAAATGAATTAAATTACATCGTTTTTCGACTATTTTTTTAATTATCTTTGTGATGATGAAAAAGGTAGTTATTTTATCACTTTTGACTCTTTATTTATTTTCAACTACTGAATTAAATCAGTTATTGAAAGTTCCTCTTTTATTCGAACATTTTTTAGAACATAAATCTCAAAATAAAAAAATCACTTTTTTTGATTTTTTTTATATGCACTATTCCCAAGTAGATGACCATGATGGCGACAAAGAAAAAGATCAAAAATTACCTTTTAAATCGCATTCCTTTTGCAATTCTTCAATAAGTTTTGTCACTTTAACTGCTGTACAAAATATAACTTTTTCCGATT
>JAYUFJ010000428.1:0-3506 GCA_043738775.1 Flavobacterium sp.
ACGTTTTCCTTTTGAATCTACAAATTGAAGCAAACTTCCACCCTTAGTTTCAACGGCTCCATATTCGCCTTTAATAAAATTTTTCCACTCCCAAGCTTGTGAACCAACGAAAATTAATCCTCCGATGATGGTTAAAAACATGTAAAAAGCTACTTTTCCTTTTTGTAAATGATGTCCAGCATCAACTGCTAAAACCATTGTTACTGATGAAAATATCAAAATAAAAGTCATTAACGCAACGTAGTACATAGGTGCAGAAACGCCGTGTAAAAACGGAAAATGTGTAAAAACTTCATCGGCTAATGGCCAAGTTTCAATAAACTTGAATCGTGAAAAACCGTAAGCTGCTAAAAATCCAGAAAAGGTTAATGCATCGGAAACGATGAAAAACCACATCATTAATTTACCATAACTTGCTCCTAACGGTTGATTGCCGCCGCCCCAAGTGTTTTCTTCATTGTGAGAAGTATCTATCGATCCCATAAATAAATGTTAATTAAAAGTTGTCAAATTTACGTTTTTTATTTATTTAAAGAAATATAAAAAGAAAAATAAATAAATCCATAGTAAATCGAGAAAATGCCAGTACATTGCACCAAGTTCAATACCAAGGTATTGCGTTGCATTGTATTTTTGTTTAAAATGATTATAAATTATAATTAATAACGAAATAATACCTCCAGCCAAATGAGCCAAGTGAACCATTACAATTACGTAAAAAAAAGTTATTGTAATTTTACTCGATGGCCCAACGGGAACTAACCCTTGATCAAAAAGCACATAAAAACCGTGAAATTGTGAGTAAACAAAAGACAAACCTAAAGCTAAAGTTGTTAGTAACAAAATAGTTGTAGTTTTTCTGTCGTTTTTTATAATTGCTTTTTTGGCAAAATGAAACGTAAAACTACACAGTATAATAACAATTAAACTAAAATAAAAAGTAGTTGGAATTTCGAAATTACTTAACCAATCTCGACGCGTTTTACTTACAACAAAAGCACTTGTTAAGCCGGCAAACATCATTGTCATGCTAATCATTCCGAACAAAAGTAACAATTTGTAGGAACGGTTTTGACGTGATTTATATTCTAATTCGGTCATCATAATTATCGGATAAATTTATCGATTATATAAATTAATTGTAACAAAGTAATATAAGAAACGCTAACCAACATTAGAGTCCGTGCTGCTTTTGGCGTTTGTAATTTGTGTAATTTAAAGGCGTAAGTTAACAACCAAAGTCCGGCTGCAAAAACTAAAACAGAAGCAAAAAAACTTATTTTCAATTGTCCAGTGAATCCTAAACTTGGTAAAAGTGAGGCTAAAACTGTCCAAACACTATATAAAATTACTTGCATAGATGTTGATTTGTCGCGTTTACCATTTGGCAACATAAAAAAACCTGCTTTTTCGTAATCATCATATAAAAACCAACCTATTGCCCAAAAATGAGGAAATTGCCAAAAAAATTGTATCAAAAATAAAGTTCCAGCTTCAATGCCAAAATGATTTGTTGCTGCAACCCAACCTAACATAAATGGAATTGCCCCTGGAAATGCTCCTACAAAAACTGCTAGTGGTGTGATTGTTTTTAAAGGTGTATAAACGCTGGTGTATAAAAAAATCGAAACTGCTCCAAAAAGTGCTGTTTTGGGGTTGATGTAATAAAGAAAAGCTAAACCAATAACTGTTAATAAAATAGCAATTGTTAATGCATTGTTCAAGGTCATTCTGGCTGATGGAATTGGACGATTTTTTGTTCTGTCCATCAATGCATCCAAATCTTTTTCAATTACTTGGTTGAATGCGTTTGAAGCTCCTACCATACAATAACCCCCAATAGAAAGCAACATTAAGGTAATCCAACTAAAAGGAAATTCATTATCAATACCCAACAAATAACCCGCAACTGATGAAAAAACAACGCTAACAGCTAGGCGAGCCTTGGTAATTTCTAAAAAATCGTTATAAATTGATTTTGATGTTATCGAAATTGCTTTTGAGTTCAATGAAAAGGTGTTTTTTTATTGGTGCAAAGGTACAATTTAGATTTTAATTTTTTGTTTTTAGATTTCGAATTTTTTTATGAACAAAAGTTAAATATTTCAATAGTTTTTTAAAAGTTTACCTTGAATTTAATTCGAAAATAATTGTGCAAATTAAACAACTTTAAACTCAAAGTATTTAGCTTTGATTTGGGAAATGAAATTTAGCAATACTAGATAATTTAATATTAATAAAATTGAAATATATTTAGTAATCAAAATAATTTTTGTCAATTTAAAACAAAATAAACTTAAAATATATAATTTTATGTTTTTAACCAACAAAAATTACAATTTAAGCTTTACCTCCATTTAATGAGTTTTGCCAATCTTTAAGTTCTTGCCATTTGCCATCATTAGCCAATTGCGCTTGTTTTGGCCATGTTTCGGCGTTGTGAATAGCAAATCGAGTTCCAGCATCTTTTAAAATTTGATTACACTTTTCAATAGTGGTTTCACTTAATGCCTTCCATGTTTTAATTCCAGCATTGTAAAATAATTCTTCAATTTTAGGGCCAATGCCTTCTACAATTTTTAAATCGTCTTGTTTGATTTTTTTACCCAAAACTTTAAAAGCAGCGTCTGCACTAAAAGCGGTTGTGGCTATCGATGCTGTTTCGGTAAATCCCATTTGTTTAGGATTTGTTGAGCCTAAAGCTTTCAAATCATTATAATCGGCTAGAAGTTGAGCCGATTTACGTCGGCATTCATCAAGTTCAATTTGTAATGATGAATTGCCATTGATTTTTACTCCAGAATCAACAGTTGTTGATGATCCAAACATTTTACCTAATAAGTATCCTAAAACGGCACAAATTAAACCTACTAAAATCGGAATTAATATACATGGAATTGAGTTCATATTTTTTTGTTTTAAGTTTGATTTTATTTAATTATTACTTCAGTTCTTCGGTTTTTTGCTCGTCCATCGCCGGTTGCATTTGTAGCAATTGGCGATTCGGGTCCTTTAGATTCGCTATCAATTTTATCGGTATTAATGCCATTTGAAATTAAATAATTTTTTGCAAAATCAGATCTTTGTTTACCCAAAACGATATTGGTCTCTGCTTTTCCAACATTATCGGTAAAACCTGTTGCACTAATTTTAGCATTGGCAACATTGTCAAGATAATGTACTATATCGGCTACTTTTTTTCTGTCGTCAATAGATAAATCAATGGTTGTTTTACCGGTATTAAAATATAAAACCAACGGATTTGAATTAATTTTAGCTTTTAAAGTAGCAAAGTCTTCTTTAGGAGTTTCTGAAGATATTTTTGTAAAAGAAAAATCAACAGGGCCATAAACTGTGGTATTATCTACATTTAAAACATTCTTTACAACGCCATTTGTAGTAATTGACACTGCTGAAATTCCTTTTGAAACGAAGTAATTTTTAACATCAACAGCTCTTGCTAAACCTAAATTTTCAAAAGCCGAATTATTTTTTTCTGAAGCTAA
>JAYUFJ010000429.1:0-3498 GCA_043738775.1 Flavobacterium sp.
GATTTTTGAAATCGGATTGACTCCAAACCGAGCCGATGCAATGTCACATTATGGAGTTGCTCGAGATTTACGTGCAGGTTTAATTCAAAAAAACATTTCGTTAGAATTAATATCACCATCTGTCTCAACATTTAAAGTCGATAAACGTACTTTGAAAATTGATGTTAAAGTAGAAAACGAAGCTTTAGCACCACGTTATTGTGGTGTAACTATTTCTGGTATTACAGTAAAAGAATCGCCAAGTTGGTTACAAAATCGTTTAAAATCTATTGGGTTAAATCCTAAAAATAATATTGTTGATGTCACAAATTATGTACTTCATGAGTTGGGTCAACCGCTACACGCCTTTGATGCTGGAAAAATAAATGGAAAAATTATAGTTAAAACACTAAAAGCAGGTACAAAATTCACAACTCTTGACGGTGTTGAACGCGTTTTACATGAAGAAGATTTAATGATTTGCGACGAAAAAGAACCTCTTTGTTTAGCTGGTGTTTTTGGCGGAATAAACTCAGGAGTGACTGAAACAACTTCAACCATTTTTCTTGAAAGCGCATACTTTGACCCAGTTTCTATTCGAAAAACAGCTAAACGACATTCCTTAAGCACTGATGCTTCCTTTAGATTTGAACGAGGAATAGATCCATCAATGACAGATTATTCCTTAAAACGAGCTGCACTTTTAATTCAAGAAGTGGCTGGTGGCGAAATAACGTCGGATTTAATTGATTTGTATCCCAAAACAATTGAGGATTTTTCGATTTTTTTAAATTACGAAAAAGCGTTTAAATTAATTGGTGAAGAATTGCCAAAAGAAACAATAAAAAATATAATTGCTTCACTAGATATTAAAGTAAATAGTTCCTCCGATGGAGGCTTGGGATTAACAATTCCTGCATATAGGGTAGATGTTCAAAGAGAAGTAGATGTAATTGAAGAAATTTTAAGAGTTTATGGTTACAACAACATTGCCATATCAAAAAAATTAAATGCTACTGTCGCAAGATCATTACGAACAGAAGATTATAAAGTGCAAAATTATGTTGCTAACCAATTAAATTCGTTGGGATTTAATGAAATGATGGCAAACTCATTAACAACGCCCGATTACATCAAACATTCTACTTTATTAAAAGAAGAATACAATGTTAAAATTTTAAATCCGTTGAGTAACGATTTATCTGCACTGCGTCAATCGTTATTATTTTCGGGCTTAGAAGCAGTATCGTTCAACATAAACAGAAAAAATGCTGATTTAAAATTGTTTGAATTCGGAAAAACTTATCAAAAGCTACTGTCTGGAAACAGTGAAAAAAAGCACTTAAGTTTGCTTTTAACAGGCAATCAAAATTCAGAAACTTGGACAAATACACAAAAATCAACTAATTTCTTTTTATTTAAAGGTTATGTTGAAAGTGTTTTGGTTCGATTGGGATTTAATAAAACTAATTACAAACCAATTACAAATGATGTTTTTGCAGAAGGAATAGGTATTGGAACCTTAAACGATACTTTGGTAGAATTTGGTACAGTAAAAAAATCAATTTTAAAAGATTTTGACATTAAACATGATGTATTTTATGCCGATTTCAATTGGGATTTAATTTTGAAATTACTTTCAAATAAAATTAAATTCGAAGCTATACCAAAATATCCAGAGGTTCGTCGTGATTTTGCTTTGCTTATTGATAAAACGGTAACATTTGAAGAAATATATAATCTTGCTAAGCAATCTGAAAAATCATTATTAAAAAAAATAAATCTTTTTGATGTTTTTGAAGGTTCAAATTTACCCGAAGGAAAAAAATCGTATGCAATAAGTTTTGTTTTACAAGACATAACCAAAACGCTGACTGATGTTCAAATTGACAAAATAATGTTGAAATTAAAAACCTCTTTTGAAACGAATGTTGGTGCTCAATTGCGATAAACCTTTAATTATTTAATTTAAGGTTTTAAGTTATTTAAAGTCATCCCAAAAACTAAAAAAAGGTTTAATAGTCAAAAATAGTTGGTAAAATCATCTGAAGGTATAATAAAATATGATGTTAACAAAAGTTTATTGAAATTCGTTTCAATAAACTTTTTTAATTTATGAAAAACTCAAAAAAAGCGCTGTCCAACTTGTAAAAGTCTTCAAACAATTAAATGGGGAATTCAACAAAATAAACAGCGATTTAAATGCAAAGATTGTGGTCAATTATTTACATCAAATAATAAATCTGTTTCAGATTCTAACAAAGAAGTTTGGTTTAAAAATTGGATAGTTGGTAAAGATACTTTCGATAAAATTTCATTAGAATCTGGTTATAGCATAAGTACTTTGCAACGCTATTTTTCTAAAATGCTTAAAAGACCACCAGTATTAGAGTTTAGTACTTCGGATGAAGTTTATTTAGTTATTGATGGGACTTATTTTCCAAATGATATTTGTTTAGTGATTTACAGAAATTTTCATTTGAAGCTAACTCAGCTTTACCGAATGACTGATGGCGAACATTTTGAAGAGATTGCAGAGGATTTACAAAACTTATTAGATTTAGGTATTCAAATAAAAAGTATCACTTCTGATGGGGATAGGTCATCTATAAAAGCGATTAAAAAAGTCTGTCCAAAAATTCCTTTTCAAAGATGTTTAGTCCATATATCAAGGATGTGTAGAATATGGATTACAGCCAATCCAAAGCATAAATCGGGCTTTGAACTCAAACAAATCGCTGTTAAGATTCACCATATTAATTCCGAGTACAAACGACAACTTTGGCTTATCGAACTTATTCAGTGGGAAGAGGAATATCGAGACTATTTCAATCAAAAATCATATAACATCGAAACAGGAAGGTATTGGTATACTCATAAAATGGTCAGAAGATCATTTAGTGTAATTAAAAAAGCTTTGCCCAATATGTTTATGTATTTAAAGGATGATAAAATACCAAATTCAACTAACGCATTAGAATCGTTTTTTGGTCATTTGAAAGGCAACCTGAATGTTCATCGAGGTTTAAGTTTAGTCAATAGAAAGAACTTTTTAAAATGGTATTTGTATTATAAAAATCAAATTAACAAGTAGGTTTTTTTTAGCCATAGGACATACCAAAAAATGAAATAAAAAAGGCAGTTTTCACTGCCTCATTTTTTGTATATGTACCAAAATTATTGCTAGTTGGTTGCTCCTCAGCAGAGCCAACATCCTCTTCAATTTGATGGGGTAATATAATGAATATAAAATGAAAAATCACCAACTATTTTTGACCACATTACCTAAAAAATACATTTAATTATTACAAACAAAAAATCCTCATCAACTAAATGATGAGGATTTAAAAAAGGGGTCGAGCCGAGCTTTGCGAACACGGTGGAGCAATAAAAAAAAGACTGCCTTTTCAGGCAGTCTAGTAAAAAAGGCGGCGACTTACTCTCCCACAAATTGCAGTACCATTAGCGCAGTCGGACTTAACTTCTCTGTTCGAGATGGGAAGAGGTGAGCCCCGACGC
>JAYUFJ010000430.1:0-3498 GCA_043738775.1 Flavobacterium sp.
AAACAATTATTTTACGCACTATGTTTTTTAGCAACATTGTCAATAAAAGCGCAAAACTCCGATGTTATGCTTCAAGGTTTCAACTGGGTATCAAACAGTAACCCCAATGGCTGGTACAACGTTGTTAATGCAAAGGTTGCCGAAATGAAAGCTGCAGGAATTAACACTATTTGGCTGCCACCTCCGGGTAAAGCCGCTTCAAACGAGGGTTACTTACCTACTGAATATTATAATTTGAATACCCGATATGGTACACAAGCACAATTGAAAACTTTAATTTCAAGTTTGCATTCAAATGGTATGAAAGCCTTAGCAGATATTGTGATTAATCATCGAGTTGGAAACACCAACTATGCCGACTTTGTTAATCCAGCTTGGGGATGTTGGGCGGTTTGCAATAACGACGAATGGCCCGGACGATGTGGCGGTAATGATACAGGAGTTGGTTATGCAGCAGGTAGAGATATAGATCACAATAATTTAACTGTTCAAAATGATATTATTGCTTGGCTTAAATGGTTAAAAGGAACAATTGGTTTTGATGGATGGCGTTATGATTTAGTAGTAGGCTATTCTGGTGGTTTTACTAAAAAATATAATGATGCTACTTTGCCTTACTTTTCTGTGGGTGAAAATTACGATTTTAATCGTCAAAATGTTCAAAATTGGGTCGACGCTACACAACAAAGCTCTACGGCATTCGACTTTCCTACCAAAGGAATTTTACAAGATGCTCTGAATAATAATAATTTGGGTGCAATGAATATTTTTGGGAAAGCACCAGGCTTAATTGGTTGGTCACCAAGTAAATCAGTAACTTTTATTGACAATCATGACACTGGAAGCACACAAAATCTTTCTCCTTTTCCTGGAAATAAAGTAATGCAAGGATATGCTTATATTTTAACACATCCTGGAATTCCGATGATTTTTTGGGATCATTATTTTGATTGGGGTTTAAAAGCGGAAATCAATAAGCTAATAAAAGTTAGAAAAAATAACAATTTAACTGCAACAAGTATTTTGAATATAGTAACAGCAACAAGCAATCTATATGCTGCTATTATTGATAATAAAGTTGCCATGAAAATTGGAAGTGGAAGTTGGTCGCCAGGTGCTGGATGGAATTTAAAAACTAGTGGTTCCGACTATGCCGTTTGGGATAAAACGAATATAGCTGTGCGTTTGGCACCAGAAACAGCAATAGTTAAGGCTGAACCTAATCCATTTAATTTTCAAACTGCAATAACTTTTAACATTGAGTCTGATCAATTAGTTAAGTTAGAAGTTTTTGATATCACAGGAAAAAAAGTTAAAGTTTTACAAGACGGAAATTTAGAACAAGGAAATCACCAATTTGTATTTGAAAAAGGTGATTTACCCAAAGGAATATATATTTATCAATTGACAACGAATACTGAAACTGTTTCGAAAAAATTGATAATGGAATAATTTTTTGTTAGTTTTATTGCTAAAATCCGTTTAAAATATTAAGCGGATTTTTTTTGGTTACAATTTTCAGTTACTGTTAAATATATTATTTTTCACAGCTTTTTTGGTTGTGAACCAATCTTTGCATTTTGTGTAAGCTTTAATTTTTTAGTTCTAGCTGATAACCAAAAGTATTCTTGATTGTTTTTAAAAATGAATAATTAATTAACTAATAGTAGATAATTTTTTATTAAAATTAAAAATATTTACAAATGTAAAATTTCATTTAATCAATTGCCATTTCTTTCAATTTATCGCGATATGCTTCTAAAATTGTTACTTTTGAAATAAATCCAAAAAATTTATTATAACGAATTACGGGTAGAATTTGTGAATAAGTTGATTCAAATTTTTCAATAATTAATTCCATTTCGTCTTCATAATTAATAGTTACTGTTGGTTGTGAAACGATTTCTTCTATTTTTGTAAATTTAATACGGAATGAATTAAACAAAATAGGTTTTACCAATTCAAAATCAATTATTCCCAATAAATTCAATTTTTCATCAACAACAGCAAATACTTTTTGGTTTGAATTGGTAATTTCATTTATTAAATTTTCGATAGAATCATTCATTAAAATTGTTTTAGTATCTGTTTTAATTAAATTTAAAAAATCAATACTAAGTAAAATATTTTTATCTTTATTACTCGTAAAAACATCTCCTTTATCGGCTAAAGATTTAACATCCATTGAGTGTTTTTCAAATTGTTTTGATACAGCATAACTTATAGAAGAAACAATCATTAATGGAACCATTAAGTTGTAACCACCAGTAATTTCTCCGATTAAAAAAATAGCAGTAAGCGGGGCGTGAAACAAGCCCGATAGAATTCCTGCCATTCCTACAATTGCAAAATTAGTTATTGGTAAATGCTTTGTAATTCCAACTAGGTTGAAAAATTTTGCAACAAAAAAACCTAAATAAGAACCTACAAAAAGGGAAGGAGCAAAATTTCCTCCATTGCCACCACTTCCAATTGTTAAGCCTGTTGCAAATGATTTAATAAGTACTGTTATTCCGATAAAAATTAACAAAATCCATTCATTACTTTTATGATTTTTTAAAATTGTATCCGATAATAAATTTTGGGGATTTGCAGTTGATAATGTTTTAATACTTTCATATCCTTCACCAAAAAGAGCCGGAAAAAAGAAAATTATAACAGCTAGAATGGTAGCTCCATAAATTGCTTTTTTGTAAACACCACCTTTAAATTTATTAAAATAATTTTCGATTTTTCTAAAATTTCGAGCGTGATAAACCGATACCAATCCAGCTAAAATTCCTAGTAAAATGTAATATGGCGTATTGTAGTAATTAAATTCTTGAACATTTTTAAAACTTAAAAGCACTTCTTGCGACAGCAATATTTTTGAAACTAATGCTCCTGTCGCAGCAGCAATTATTATAGGAATAAATGCAGAAATACTTACATCGGTTAATATTACCTCTACTGCGAACAATACCCCAGCAATTGGAGCATTAAATGCGGCTCCTATTCCTGATGCTACTCCACACGCTAATAATAAAATTCTATCTTTTTGGGATAATTTATATTTTTGAGCAAAATTTGATCCAATTGCAGCACCTGTAATAACAATTGGGCTTTCTAAACCCGCCGAACCTCCTAAACCTACGGTTAATGAGCTTGTTATAATTTGGGCATACATTTGTTTTCTAGGAATTAATCCTCCTTTTTTTGCAACTGCATATAAAATTTTAGAACTTCCTTTTTCCAACTCACCATTTAAAACTTTTCGAGTTACAAATACAGTTAAAACTATTCCAATTACAGGTAAAATAATATTAAAAAAAGGAAATTTTAAAAAACCATTAATATAATTAGCAAAAACAAATACGTTATGGGCAAAACTTTTCAAAATAATTACAGCTAACGAACATGAAATACCTACCAAAACGCAAGAAAAATAGATAAAGTTTCTTTCCGAGAGTAATTGTTTGAATAAAAAAATTACCGATTCAAAGTTTCGAGTAGTTTTTT
>JAYUFJ010000431.1:0-3495 GCA_043738775.1 Flavobacterium sp.
CCAACGGAACCAGTGATTTTTATGAAACCTGACACTGCGGTTTTGTTAAAAAAGTTTCCATTTGTGATTCCCGAATTTACAAATAATGTTCATTATGAAGTAGAAATTTTAGTAAAAATAAACAAAGTTGGAAAATATATTGAACCAAAATTCGCCCATAAATATTACGACGAAATAGGTTTAGGAATCGATTTTACTGCCCGAGATTTACAAGATCAACTCAAAGCAAAAGGATTACCTTGGGAAAAAGCAAAAGGATTCGACGGATCGGCTCTAATAGGCGAATTTATGCCTAAGGAAACATTTTCATCAATGGAAAATATTGATTTTAGTATGACAAAAAATGGCGAAACTGTTCAAAAATCAAACTCAAATTTTATGTTATTTAAAATAAACGAATTGATTGCCGAGGTTTCAAAATATTTCACTTTAAAAAAAGGCGACATAATTTTTACAGGAACACCAGATGGAGTAGCAGCAGTTGCGCCCAACGATGTTTTAGAAGGTTTTTTAAACAATCAATCAATGTTTCGTATAAATGTAAAGTAATGGCAATACACTACAATTTAGCAAAAGTTTTTGAACGCACCAAAGGAGATGATTTTTTAGTTAAAAATGAAATCAAATCGTTCATTTTAAACATTCCTATTGAGATGAAAATTTTAATTTCAAATATAAAAAGTAAGCAATATCTTGTTGTAAATGAATTGGCAAAAGAAATAAAACCATCATTAGAATTAATGGGAATGACTATTGCACACAACGAAATGATACAAGTAGAAAATTGGGCAATTAAACAAGGCAAACGTCGAGAAATTGAAGCCACAATTGAAAGTATAAAAACCCAAATTGAAAAAGCAACCAAAGAAATGAACAAAGAATATAAGGTTTTTGAAAGTTTGAAAACTTTTTAAAACAATTAAAATTTTTACATATTTTAATTTTTAAAATGTTTAAATTTTCTATAAAGATTTAAAAGAAAACCATAATTGAAGTTAATAATAGAGCCATAGATTTCATTTAATGTGGCATTATGTTCTTCAATAATTATCAAAAATACAAACCTAATTTTTTAATAGCAACAACCATAACACCATTAAAAGGCTCAGTTCATATTCCGTAAAAGAGAGCTAGGTTTATAAAAAAAAATAAAGAATCCCAAATATTTAATTACAGAATGAAAGCAGCAATAGTTACAATTGGCGACGAAATATTAATAGGACAAATAACCGATACCAATTCTGGTTACATAGCCAAAGAATTAGATAAAATTGGTATTCAAACTATCGAAATGCTATCAATTTCAGATGATAAATACCACATTTTAAATACATTAACATTGCTTCAAAACAAATTCGATATTGTAGTAATTACTGGTGGTTTAGGGCCGACAAAAGATGACATAACCAAAAAAACATTTTGTGATTATTTTGATGACGAATTAATATCTGACCCAAAAGTTTTGGCACATGTTACCGAAATTATTGAAACCTTTTTTAAACGAAAAATTACCCAACTAAACATTGACCAAGCACTTGTGCCTTCTAAATGCACTGTACTTTTTAACAAAGTTGGCACAGCACCAGGAATGTGGATTCAAAAAGAAAATACACTTTTTATTTCATTACCAGGTGTACCATTTGAGGTAAAACATATTATGGAGAATGAAGTAATTCCAAAATTAGTAGCCACCTACGAGCGACCTTATATAATCCATAAAACTATTTTAACCTACGGAATGGGTGAAAGTATGGTAGCTGAGCGAATAGAGACTTGGGAAAACAATCTGCCCGAATTTATAAAACTTGCCTACTTACCAAATCCAGGGCGAGTTCGTTTGCGACTTACCGCAAGAGGAACAAACAAAGAAATTCTCGAAACCGAAATTGATAAAAACATAGCAACATTAATCGAAATTATAGGTGATATAATTGTAGGTTTTGATGAAGGCGAAACAATCGAAGTAGTTTTAGGTAAATTATTAACCAAAAACAGC
Organism: Flavobacterium sp.; assembly: GCA_043738775.1. Taxonomy (GTDB): domain Bacteria; phylum Bacteroidota; class Bacteroidia; order Flavobacteriales; family Flavobacteriaceae; genus Flavobacterium. Next base: position 1,997 of record JAYUFJ010000431.1, read on the forward strand.
AAAACTATTTCCATTGCCGAAAGTTGCACCGTTGGTAAAATTACATCAGGTTTAGCCGCTGTTTCTGGTGCATCAAACTATTTTAAAGGCAGTGTAATTGCCTACGCAACAGATGCCAAAGTGTCGATTTTAAATGTTTCACAAAAAACTATCGAACAACATTCAGTAGTGTCGAAACAAGTTGCTATTGAAATGGCTATTGGCGTAAAAAAACTATATAAAACCGATTATGCAATAGCTACGACAGGTAATGCAGGGCCAACTCAAGGCGATTCGAATGCTGAAATTGGAACCGTTTTTATAGCAATTGCAACCCCATTTAATGTTTTTGTAGAACAATTTAGCCTTGGTCAACCCCGCGAGAAAGTCATTGAAAGAGCCACAAATAAAGCCTTTGAAATGCTATTAAAAGAAATATCAAAAAAGTTGTAAAATAATTTTGTTTCAATGATTTATTTTTCGTTTCTTTGCAAACCGAAATTGAATAACGAAAAAACATAACATAATGTCAAGAGTTTGTGTCCTTACTGGTAAAAGAGCTATGGTTGGTAACAACGTTTCTCACGCAATGAATAAAACTAAAAGAAAATTTTCAGTAAATTTAGTTAAAAAGCGTTTCTACCTTCCTGAAGAAGACAGATGGATTACTTTAAGAGTAGCCGCATCTACAATAAAAACAATTAATAAAAATGGAATTGCTGCAGTTTTGAAAAAAGCTCAGACAGAAGGATTTATTAAATAATCTATTCCCCATAAACTATAAAACAAAATGGCAAAAAAAGGTAATAGAATACAAGTTATTTTAGAGTGTACAGAACACAAAACAACTGGTTTACCAGGAACTTCTCGTTACATTACAAACAAAAACAAAAAAAATACTCCAGACAGATTAGAGATTAAAAAATTTAATCCAATCTTAAAGAGAATGACTGTTCATAAAGAAATTAAATAATTAGAGATTTTTACATTTGTAAAAATTTCAAATAACAATTTTGAAATTTTTTATCAAATAAAAAATTTAAATACACATTTGAATCATGGCAAAGAAAACCGTAGCATCGTTACAAACATCTTCAAAAAGATTAACCAAAGCAATAAAAATGGTTAAATCTCCAAAAACAGGGGCATATACTTTTATAGAAAGCATTATGGCACCTGAAGAAGTAGATACTTTCTTGAAAAAGAAATAATTTGTACTCCTAAATATATCAAAGCTACTTTCATTCGGAAGTAGCTTTTTTATTTTTATATTTGCTTCGTTGTTCGCTATTGCTAGGGTGTTCAAGTTTTTAATTATTAGGCAAAATCTTAAAATTTAAAATGAGTTTTTTCAAAAGAATATTTTCATCCGAAAAAAGAGAATCGGCCTTAACCGAAGAGGCTAAAGAAACTTTAGATAAAGGTTTGGAGAAATCCAAAACAAGTTTCTTTTCCAAGCTTACCAAAGCCGTTGCGGGTAAATCAAAAGTAGATGCTGAGGTTTTAGATAATCTGGAAGA
>JAYUFJ010000432.1:0-9667 GCA_043738775.1 Flavobacterium sp.
GTTGAAAAATTTGGACTATTAAATGATAATGATTTTATTTTTCCCCATGAATCACCAGATTTAGTCGCTTTATACAAATTGTTCGTCCCAAGTTTCAATTTGTTTTTTTTGTCTGCAACAAATGAATTTTCTCTAAAACTATCACTAGTAAAATATATTGTATTCCCGTCTTTACTTATACATAGTGGACCATCGTGATATTTTGAATTTAATGATGCTACAGGAACAGGAATTGAAAAGTTGGCACCATCGTCTGAAAGAATGGATTTATAAATGTCAAGGTAAGGCTCTTTATTCCATCCATAATTTTTGCTTGATGTATTTCTTGAACTTGTAAAAAACAATTCATTACCTTGTAATACAGCCCCAAAATCGGCTTTTTCGCTATTAATCCCTATTGTTCTTAAATTATAATCTGGTTTTTTATTTAAAATTTTTGGAACATAGTTAGCATTTTGATTGTTTGCTTTAGCTCTTAAATCATTTGGAGCTAGTTCTGAGAATTTTTTCATTTGTTTGCTTGCCTCATCGTATTTTCCATCTGCTTTCAACATTTGAGCGTATCTAAAATATGTTTCTGCATCTTGGTTCGTTTCAATTGCTTTAGCATACCATTTTACAGCATCGACAGTATTGAAAATGTTATAATATGAATCGGCTAATTGTTTATAAACATATCCATCGGCTACATTTTTATCGACTAGTGCCAAATAAGATTTTGCTGCTGCAACGTATTCATATTGATTAAATAATTTATCTGCTGGTTTTGTAAGTTTATTTTGTGCTAAAAGCGAAAGGCTTGATAGAACAAAACTAAATGCAATAAGTATATTTTTCATTTTTTAGATAATTATATATTAAAAATAACGTGGAGATTGAGAAACTTTTTTCGGGAAATTCACATCAAACAATATAAAAAACTCGTGTGATGATTTTGTAATGATATTTAAATCGGAAACTATCCTGTCATAAGCATATCCTACTTTAATACCCGGTGAAACTTTAAAATTTACCATAGCCCCAAAAGATTCTTTAAATCGATACGTTGCTCCAAGCTCAAGTTTTTCTTGATATAAAAAATTGGTCGAAAAATCTACAGATGCTGGCGTTTTAAAAGAGGACTTTACCAAAAAAAAGGGTTTGAATTTAAAATCTTGATTTAAATCAAAAACGTAACCTCCTGTTATAAAATAATGAGACACTTCTGAACCATAAGCACGACCATTAAAATCCAAATAACGCCCTTTTAATAAATTAGGAACTGATGCTGCGATGTAATATTTATTTGTATAATAAAACAAACCGGTACCTAAATTAAAATTTGTTGTTGAGGGATTACCAGAGGCAAATACTGGATCTATAATTCCTGATGATAATGATTGATTTATAGTATTAAAATCAATTTTGTGAAACGTTGCTCCAGTTTTGATTCCGAAAGCTAAGTTTGCGGTTTCACTCACTTTTAGAGTATAGGATGCATCAATAAAAACATTGTTCTCTTCAACTGGACCAAGTTTATCATTTAAAACAGACAATCCTAAACCAACATTTTTTCCGACAGGAGAATGTGCAAAAAAAGTAGCTGTTGTTGGAGCACCCTCAATTTCGACCCATTGTTTTCTATAAAGCAAACCTACCGATAGGTTTTCTTTAGAGCCTGCATAAGCTGGATTTATAACACTCATATTGTACATATATTGCGTATAATGAGGGTCTTGTTGTGCATTACTCTTTGATATTGCTAAAAAAGCAATTAAAGTTAATAAAACTATTTTTTTCATTTTTCTTGTAGTTTATTTTTACTCTTTTTAAAATCTAATTATTTTTTTCTGTTAAGATAAACCCATCCCGAAGAAGGTGCCAGTCCGTTTCTTTCAATTATATAAAAATAAGTTCCATCAGGCAATTCTGAACCATTATCTTGTTGACCAACCCATTCTTTTGAATAATCTGTTTTAGCATAAACTTTTACACCGTATCTATTAAAAATACTCAATTGTGTCACTTTAAATCCAGATAAATCCCAAAAATCATTTATCCCATCTCCATCAACTGATATTCCTAACGGTATTTGACATGTAATTGAATCTACAGTGATGTTTGCTGTTCCAAAACATCCAGATGAATTTGTTACTTTAACGGAATATGTTCCAGTAGTACTAACATTTTGAGTAACCGCATTTCCTAAAGGTGTTCCACTTGCAGTCCATAAATAAGTTGTACCAACATCGATGTAGGAACCATTCAATGGGCTTGCAGTTAAAACATATTGACCACCTACACAGCTTCCGGTTATCATTGGCATTACATCAGAAGAAATAATTAAATTTGCAGTACTTGATGCAGCCGGTTTACATTGTGTTGTATCTGCTAATGTAGAATAAGTTACAACATAACTTCCTGGTATACTTGTTGCCAAATTAACAACTCCTGTTACGCTATTAATTGCCAATCCTGTAGTTGAACTATAAATACCTCCTGTTGTAAAACCTGTTAAAGGAATTGGGCTGGGGTTGGGATTATAAGCACAAACTGGTGAAACATAACTGAAAGCTGTTACTGAAGCAATTACTGGGTTTATTGTTATACTAGTTGTTGAACTTCCTGCTAAAGAGCAAGTTGATGGGTTCGCTACTAATGAATAAGTAACTGTATAAGTTCCAGCTGTCGAAAGCAATAAATCGATAACTCCAGTTGATGAATTAATAACTAAACCTGTAGTTGATGAATATACACCACCAGTTACAAAACCAGTTGTAGTTGTTGGCGAAGGATTAATTGCATTTTTACAAATTGGTGTTGTATATGTAAAACCTGTGACTGGTACTATGAGTGGATTTATAGTTATTAAAGCCGTTTTAACTAATGGCGGACAACCACCACCAGTACTAATGCTATAATTTATAGTATAATTTCCAGGGGTACTTGTACTTGGATTTACAACTCCAGTTGTAGCATTGATTGATAAACCTAAAGGAACAACTGAAAAGAAACCTCCAATTGAACCTGTAATTGTAGGTGTTTGCAAAGAAGTTACATTAACACAATAAGATGATGCAGGATAAGAAATCGCTGTTGCAGGATTTGCACCATCTGTTATTGTAACTGTATAACTATATGTTTTAACAGAACAAGTTCCGGTAGCAGGGACAGTATTTGTAACTAAATAATATCCGGCTAAACTTGCTGAAAGATTAATTTCTCCAGTTGAAGTACTTACAAAAACTAAATTAGTTGAGCTACTGGTAAATACTCCAGCAACAGAACCTGAAGTTATTATTGGAATTGGATTTGAAGCTCCTGCTGTTTTACAAAATGCTGAAGGTGAATATTTAAATTCGGCATCAGAACAACACAATGTAGTGGCGGCACCTGGAGCACCTAAATTAGTTTGAGTTAAATTAACAACACCAGGTTGATTTGAAAAGTTTGTTATTAAAATGATATAAATTTCACCTGCAGTAGCGTTTGCAATGTTAAAGTTTTCAGTAGATGCCGCAGAATAACTACAACCAGTTGTCAATCCGGTTAATGGAGCTGCTCCTCCGCTAATAGCGGTACATCCCGCAACTTGACTAGTAAAGGGACCCCAAGCTACATAATCAACATCTAAATTTGGTGTAGGGCTTCCTACTGTAGATTGTGTTAGCAAATAACTTATAGGGCCAGATGTTAAAACTTGAATTGTAAAATAAGAAGGATTTGGACTTGAAAATAAACAACCAATTGTTCCCAGTGATGTTATACCAGTAGTATTTGAATAAGTAGTTGTTGAACAAGCTGTTGAAGCTGTTGAACAAGTTGAAGGGGTTGAAATACAAAGGTTAAATGTTGTAGTCTCTGCAAATGAACCGTTTGAATAAACTCTTATATAATATGTTTGACCAACAGTTAAACCGTTAATTCCTCCTGTTAAACTAGATGCTGCGCTACAAGATATTTGAGTTAATGTAGAACAAGAACCTGAATATACTGCAAAATTTAAATTTGTTGTTGAACCAACTAAATTGGATAATGATAAATTGTGATACGTATTCGAAGCTATAAATTTAAACCAAACATCATCATCTGGATTACCAATACAAGGTGTTGTTAATGCTAATGCTGGAACAGTAGCTGTAGCTCCTAAAATTGATCCAGAGACTACTTGATCACAAGTTGATGTTGTATTTACAGGAGCAAAAATAGCATTTGCACAAGTATCATTACTAATTAAGGTTGTGAAATTAAAGCCTGACGACCATAAACTTGAATCTGTTGGAGAACAAACTCCTCTAACATAAAAAGTATATTGTGTACCTGGATTTAAACCAACTATTAAAAAGGGATTAGTTGGTGCAGTAACAAATCCGGTTGTTGTTGAAGTAGGAACAGGTGAGCCTAAAGGTAAAACTAAAACTTGCCATTGAGTAGCAGAGCTATTGCTTGTCCAGCCCAATGATGCGGTTGTTTGAGTTAAACCCGTAGCAGTAAGTACTGTTGGTTTAGGACAAGTTGGCGGTGGAGCACAGGTCACATTTGAAATCCATCCTGGATTATTTACAGAACCATCACTTCTAAATCTAAAAGTTAAACAGCCGTTTGTTAAATTTGATGAAGTAAAAGGCCCAGGAATAGTGGTTCCCCAAAATGATCCAGCCAATCCGCCAGGTACATTCCCAGCAGGATTTGTACTTGCAATTTGTGGAGAGGCTATTGAATTTCCATCAAAAACATACAATCCGTCCCAAGTAGCTTCTGTATTAAACGAGGTAAATGTTACCGTTACTAATTGACCAGCAACTGTAGGGCAAATTGTTGTTGTTACATCAGAATTGTTCAAATAGTTTGCTGTTGGTCCACCATTATCAACATAATTTCCGCCACAAACTGGTGGTGCAATTAACGTTGTAAAAGTGGTTGGTAGTTGTGACCAAGCGCTTGAACTTGTTGCCGAGCAAACATTTCTTACATAGACATCATAACAAGTTGCAGAAGATAATCCTGTTAGTGTAAAAGGATTTGAGGTTGCAACTACAAATCCAGTTGAAGTTGAAGTTGGTGCAACAGAACCACAAGGTAATGCTAAAATATTAAATGAAGTTGCTGCCGTAGGATTTGTCCAAGAAATTGTAGCCCCAGATACTGTTACAGCAGAAGAACTTAAAGAAAATGGAGTTGCACAAGCTGGTGGAGTTGTGCAAGTAACATTTGATGTCCATCCTGCCGCATTTGTTGTTGCGTTACTTCTAAATCTAAAAGTTAAACAACCGTCAGTTGAAGAAGAGGTAAATGGCCCAGGCACAGCTGTTCCCCAGAATGAACCTGCTACACCACCAGGAACAGTTCCTGCTGGATTAGCACTAGCTATTTGAGGTGCCGCAATTGAATTTCCGTTATAAACATATAAACCGTCATTACTTGCTTGCGTATTAAAACTTGAGAATATAACTGTTACAACTTGACCAAGAACTGAAGGGCATATAGTTGTTGTTGAGTCAGCATTATCTGGATAATTTGAACCAGAACCACCTAAATCAGAAAAAGTACCGCCACACACTGGTGGAATTTGAGCAGTAGTTACAGTAATTGGATCGCTCCAAGCACTTAAATCGGTTAAAGAACAAACGCCACGAACGTAAACGTTATAACAAGTATCAGGAGTTAAACCATTTATAGTAAAAGGGTTAGTGGGTGCTGTTACAAACCCTGTTGATGTTGCGGTAGGTAATGGCGAACCACAAGGTAAGGTTAAAATTTGCCAAGTTGTTGCTGTGCTATTACTAGTCCATCCTAATGAAAAAGAAGTTGTTAAAATTGTTGAACTAGTTAACAAAGTTGGTTTAGGACAAGTTGGTGGTGGTGCGCAAGTTACATTTGAAACCCAACCCGGAAAATTAAAGGCAGAATCACTTCTAAATCTAAAAGTCAAACAGCCATTTGTTGCTGTCGATGTGAATGGTCCTGGTATTGTAGTTCCCCAATAAGATCCAGCTAATCCGCCTGGTACATTTGCTGCTGGATTGGCACTTGCTATTAGAGGTGCAGCAATAGAGTTTCCATTAAAAACATATAAACCATCCCAGGTAGCCTCGGTGTTAAATGATGTAAAAGTAACTGTGACTTTATCACCTGCATTTACTGGACAAATTGTTGTTATATCATCTGCATTATCGGTGTAATTAGAAGTAGGTCCGCCATTATCGACAAAATTACCTCCACATGCTGGCGGAGCAGTTGTTGTTGAAAAATTAAATGGTCCAGCCCAAAAACTACTTAATGTTGGGCTACACAAAGCTCTTACATAAAATTTATAGGGTGTGTTTGGAGTTAATCCGGTAGCTACATAAGGTAGAGCGCCATTGTAAACAACACCTGTTCCTGTAGGAGCAGTTGCGGCAGGGAGAACTTCAATTTCCCACGATGTTGCTCCACTTGGATTTGCCCAAGATAAACTAGCAGTTGTTGCAGTTGGTGTTGCAGTTAATGTTAGAGGATCTAAACATCTAGAAACAATTCTTACGTTGTCGACCAACCATCTATCACCACCAATAACTGTTCCTGGTTGCGTAAATTTCATCACAAAAGCTACATAAACTTGTTGCCCAATATAGGATACAGGAAAGTTTATGACTTTTTCTTCATAAATATTAAATATTGCTGTTAATGTATCTTCAGTATATGGAGTTGTTAAAATACTAGTATAGGCTGCAGGGTTAGTAACTGTTGCAGTTGCAGGAGCAACTTTTATATCATATAAAGTTCCTTGATTTCCTGTTGTAAACGATCGAGTCCAAAAACGTAATTGCCCATTGGCAGGAATGGTTACTAATGGAGTTGCTAAATAATCTTCGGCGGTTAAACCTTGTCCTGTAAATTCTCTGTTCATATAAGCGGCATTTGTACCTGCATATACCAATGGCGGAATAGCTACATTACTATTAATATTCCAGCTGTTGCCAGTACCAACACCGTTGTCAAAAACCGACCAGTTACCTGTTCCTAGAGTCCAAGTTGGTAAAGTAACCGGACCAGATGTACTCTCGAATCCCTCTAATGCAAGCTGAGAATAGCCTTGCGAGAAAAACATGAATGTAAACAATACTATTGTAATTTTTTTCATTGCTTTTTTTATATAATTAAAACTTAAAATTTCATTTAACTTCCAAATTTAGCAAAAAAATTGAAAAATAAAAGTTTTTAAAAAAAAAACCCTTTGAAATTTGAAAAAATTTACACAAAAAATTTAAAATTTAGTAATTTTTGAACAGTTTTAAACTAATTTTGTTTTTCAAATTATGGAAATATGTTAGACAAAGAAGTTATAAATTTTGAAAAAACAATTGTTGTAGGAATTGTAACTCAAAATCAAATAGAAGAGAAGTTAATTGAATATTTAGATGAATTGGAATTTTTAATTTTTACCGCTGGAGGACAAGTAATAAAACGCTTTTGGCAGAAAATGGAACGACCAAACCCTAAAACATTTTTGGGTACTGGAAAAATCGATGAAATAGCCCTTTTCGTTAAAGAAAACAACATTTCATCTGTAATTTTTGATGATGAACTTTCTCCTTCTCAACAAAAAAATATATCTAAAATTATGGATTGTAAAATTTTAGATAGAACCAACTTAATTTTAGATATTTTTGCACAAAGAGCAGAAACTTCCTACGCAAGAACTCAAGTTGAACTTGCTCAATGCATTTATTTATTGCCTCGATTATCTGGTTTATGGACACACTTAGAACGTCAAAAAGGAGGTATTGGAATGCGAGGGCCAGGAGAAACTGAAATTGAAACAGACAGACGAATTGTTCGTGACAGAATTTCTTTGTTAAAAGAAAAAATCAAAACAATTGATAAACAACAATCGGTACAAAGAGGAAATAGAGGCGCAATGGTTCGAGTTGCATTGGTTGGTTATACAAATGTTGGAAAATCAACTTTGATGAATGTTATTAGTAAAAGTGATGTTTTTGTTGAAAATAAATTATTTGCAACCCTTGACACCACTGTAAGAAAAGTAGTGATAGGTAATTTACCATTTTTACTTTCAGATACCGTTGGGTTTATCCGAAAATTACCAACTCAACTTATTGATTCATTTAAAAGCACATTAGATGAAGTTCGAGAAGCCGATTTATTATTGCATATTGTAGATATTTCTCATCCCGATTTTGAAGATCATATTGCATCGGTAAATAAAATATTATTAGACATTAAAAGTGCTGAAAAACCAACTATAATGGTGTTTAACAAAATAGATTCTTATAAAAATTTGACAATTGATGATGACGATTTAATGACCGAAAAAACTTCAAAACATTATACTTTAAATGAGTGGAAGCAAACGTGGATGTCCAGATTAGGCAATGATAAAGCTTTATTCGTTTCGGCAATTAATAAAGAAAATTTTGAAGAATTTAGGGAACGTGTTTACGATATGGTTCGTGAAATTCATATAACTCGTTTTCCTTACAACAAGTTTTTATTTCCAGATTTTAAAGATATAATACTTGAAAATTAACATTATTGTAGATTTGTTTAGAATTAGTAGATGAAAAAATTTAAATTTTAGTTAAAACTATTTCAACCCTTCTGTCATATTCTGGGCTTTTACCCAATGGAACTGTGTTTCCGTATCCTTTATAAATCATTCGCGTTTTTAATACTCTTCTAAAAGCCAAATAATTGTATACAGTAATTGCTCTGTTTGTCGATAATTGCCGCTTTTTAGTGTCTTTATCAATGGCGTCTTTTTGAAAAGGAGGCGTACAACAAACATGTCCTTGAATTTCAAATTCTAATGTTTTATAGCGTTGTAAAAGCAGTGCAATTTTATCCAATTCTTTCTTAGATTTTTCATCTAAAACACTACTGCCTTTTTCAAATAAAATATTTTCAAGATAAATGTGATCACCAACAACATGCTTTTTTTTAATGGTATTATAAAAACCAGGAAGCTCTAGTTTAGGAAGCTCTTTTAAATTTAAAACAACATCAACACGTCGGTTTTTTGTTCGTTTTTCGGGTAAATCAGTAGCAATGTCATCATCAATTAAAATTCTTCCTTTACCTTCAATGGTAACAATTATTTTATTTTTAATGCCGTTTTCAATTAGTTTATTTTGAATAGCATTGGCACGATTGGTAGATAATTTGAAATTATATGCGTCTTTTCCAATATCATCCGTATATCCATAAATTTGAACTGACATTATTCGTGTTGAATCGGTATTTTTAATAAAATTGACTGCTTCTTTAACCTGATTTTCATTTAGCGAAAATTTGTCAAATTCGAAATAAACGGAATGAACAACTTCTTCTTGAGCTTGAAGTTGTGCAAAAATAAAAAAGGGCAGTATTTTTAATAACCGCCTCATTTTTATTGTAAAATTTTTGAATACTCGGTTGCATTGGACAAAACTAAAACTGATTTTGCTATTTCGGCATTATTTTTTATATAATATTCATAAAGTCCTTGTTTGTATTGAAACCGTTTTATTATTTCATCGACCAATAAACGTTTTATTTCTTTTTGATTTTTATCCAATAAAACTTCTTCACTTTTTTGAACGGCATTAAGTAGATTATTATATTCATTGATAATGGTTTCATCTATTTTCTCTTTTTTTGCTTTTTCTAATGTTTTTTTCAATGAAAGTTCGGTTTCTGTATCAAAATT
>JAYUFJ010000433.1:0-9652 GCA_043738775.1 Flavobacterium sp.
ATAAACAACAAGTAAGCGATAAGGAATCATTTGAAAAAACTCTTTTAAACAGCGTATCCGAAAAGGAAAATATTAGATCCGAAAAAGAAGCTTTAACTATTCAATTAACCAAAAAAGAAATCGATTTTGATAATTTATGGGAACGCAATAAAGAACAAAAGCAAGAAGTAGAGCAGCTACAAGAAAAATTCACTAAAGAATTTGAAAATTTAGCCAATAAAATTTTAGAAGAAAAAACAAATAAATTTACCGAACAAAACAAAGAAAATTTAAAAACTATTTTGTCGCCACTTCAAGATAAAATACAATTGTTTGAAAAAAAAGTAGAAGATACACACAAAGAAAGTATTGATTATCACGCCGCATTACGTCAACAAATTATAGGTTTGAGCGCAATGAACGAAAAAATGAGCAAAGAAACAATCAATTTAACCAAAGCTTTAAAAGGCGACAGCAAAATGCAAGGCAATTGGGGCGAATTAATTTTGGAACGTGTTTTAGAAAAATCGGGATTAGAAAAAAACAGAGAGTATTTTGTACAACAAAGTTTTGTAACCAACGAAGGCAATAGAGTTTTTCCGGATGTAGTGATTAATTTACCCGATGGCAAAAAGATGATTGTTGATTCGAAAGTAACTTTAACTGCTTATGAACGCTACGTTAATGAAGAAGACGATAATTTAAAAGAACAACATTTAAAGGAACACGTAAATTCAATAAAACGTCACGTTGAGCAATTAAGCAACAAAAATTATCACGATTTATATCAAATGGAAAGTCCAGATTTTGTTTTGCTTTTTGTTCCAATTGAATCGGCATTTGCAATCGCTTTAAATGAAGATACAAGTATTTACAACAAGGCATTCGAAAAAAACATTATTATTGTAACTCCAACAACATTACTAGCGACCTTGCGAACAATTGATAGTATGTGGGCAAATCAAAAACAACAAGAAAATGCTCTTGAAATTGCACGACAAGCAGGAGCATTATACGATAAATTTGAAGGTTTTGTTTTGGATTTATTAAAAATTGGCAAAAAAATGGATGAAGCCAAAGTAGAATATCAAGGTGCAATGAATAAATTGGTTGACGGAAAAGGAAACCTAATTACCAGCGTTGAAAAATTGAAAAAAATGGGCGCAAAAGCTAAAAAATCATTGCCAGAAAATATTTTAAATCGAGCGACAATAATGGACCAAAAAGAACTTTTACTAACCGAATCTGAAACAAAAACAGATTAATAACAATCAAATTATGCGAAAAATTATTTTATTTTTAATTTTAGGAATTACTCTTATAAGTACAGGTTATTTTTGTTTTATATATTTTTATTCGTACAGCGAAGGCTTTAGATCGGGCGAATTGATAAAATTTAGTAGCAAAGGGTACATTTTTAAAACCTGGGAAGGCGAAATAAGTCAAGGAATGACAGGAAATAAAATTTTTACTTTTTCAGTTTTAGACAATCAAGTTAAAGTGATTCAGGGTTTAAAAGATTTACAAGGGCAATATGTAAAAGTAACTTACGAAGAAAAGATTAAAACATTTCCGTGGTGGGGAGATACAAAATATTTTATTAAAGAAGTGGTAAAAGAAAAATCGCCTTTGACAGGAAAATAAATTTATATAATGAAAAAGTCAGTAAAATCTTCAAAAGTTACAATTTCCGAGTTAATGTTACCTTCACACACTAACTTCTCGGGCAAAATTCACGGTGGATACATTTTATCACTTTTAGATCAAATTGCTTTTGCCTGTGCTTGCAAATTTTCTGGTTTTTACTGCGTAACAGCATCAGTTGATACTGTAAATTTTTTAAATCCTATTGAAGTTGGTGAATTGGTAACAATGAAAGCGTCAGTAAATTATGTTGGTAAAAGTTCAATGATTGTTGGAATTCGTGTTGAATCAGAAAACATTCAAACAGGAAAATCTAAACATTGTAATTCTAGCTATTTTACTATGGTTGCCAAAAACAAAGAAGGTATAAACCAACAAGTTCCAACATTAATATTGGAAAATTTTAATGAAGTTCGACGGTTTTATAATTGTTTAAAACAAATGGAAATTAAAAAAGAACGTGATTTATATGAAAATGTATTGGATTATAAATCGAAATTTGCGATTGAAAATTTAAAAAATTATAACGTAATTTCTAATTTAGACATTAACTAATTTGTACAAAGCCAATTGAATTTATAAATATATTACTTTACAAAAAAAAATTAAAATTTAAATGAGTTCAAAAGAAACTTTTATTTCAGTTATCAATGCAGGATATTCAACAAAAGGAGAATCAATTTTACTAGGAGCTGCAATACTTGATGGCGAAGCAGTAGCCCAAGCGCAAATAAAAATACCTTTAAAAACATTGAACCGTCACGGATTAATTGCCGGAGCAACTGGAACCGGTAAAACCAAAACTATCCAAGTACTATCAGAACAATTATCTTCATTTGGAATACCCGTTTTAATGATGGACATTAAAGGAGATTTTTCAGGAATAGCAATGGCCGGAGAAGAGAAATCATTTATTACCGAAAGACAAGCAAAAATCAACATACCTTTTTTGGCAAAAAGTTATCCTGTTGAATTAATGAGCCTATCGGAACAAGATGGCGTTAGATTACGTGCCACAATTTCCGAATTTGGACCTATTTTATTTTCACGAATTTTAGAACTTAATGATACACAAGCCAGTGTAGTTTCTGTTGTTTTTAAATATTGTGATGATAATAAAATGCCTTTAATTGATTTAAAAGACATTAAAAAAGTTTTAAATTATATAACCAATGAAGGAAAAGACTCTATAGAAGCTGATTATGGCAAAATATCTACTTCGACAACAGGAATTATTTTACGTAAAATTATTGAATTGGAACAACAAGGAGCCGATTTATTTTTCGGAGAAACCTCGTTTGATGTTAATGATTTAATGCGATTGGATGAAAATGGAAATGGAATTATAAATATTCTTCGATTAACCGATATTCAAGACAAACCAAAGCTTTTTTCAACTTTCATGCTAAATTTACTAGCCGAAATTTATCATAAAATGCCCGAAAAAGGTGATGTTGATCAACCCGAACTAGTAATTTTTATTGATGAAGCCCATTTAGTTTTTAACGAAGCCAGTAAAACGTTACTTAGTCAAATTGAAACAATAATAAAATTAATTCGTTCCAAAGGTGTTGGCGTTTATTTTATTACTCAAAACCCAATGGACATTCCCAGTAGTATTTTGGCACAGTTGGGTTTAAAAATTCAACACGCTTTACGTGCCTTTACGGCAAATGATAGACAATCAATTAAACAAACTGCCAATAATTATCCTTTGTCTGATTATTATAAAACTGACGAAATTTTAACATCGTTGGGTATTGGCGAAGCATTAATTACAGCATTAAACGAAAAAGGGATTCCAACTCCGCTAGCTGCTACAATGTTGCGTGCTCCGCAAAGCCGTATGGACATTTTAACCGACACTGAAATAGCTTTACTAAACGAAAAATCGAAATTAGTAAAAAAATACAGCGAAACAATTGACAGCGAAAGTGCCTATGAAATGCTCAATAAAAAATTAACCGCACCAGAAACAGAGGAACAATCTACAAAAGAAGTTAATAAAACCGACGAAAAACCATCGCCAGTATTAGCAGCTGTTGGTAAAGGCGTTTTAAAAGTATTAACCAGTGCTACTTTTATTAGAGGAGCAATGGGAATTTTAACAAAAATGTTTCGTAAGTAAATGGATTTATATTTAAAAAAATCGGAATGTAATTTTAACTCCGAAATTACAATAACCGGAAGTAAATCGGAAACCAACCGATTGTTATTATTAAAAGCTTTATATCCAAATTTAAAATTAAAAAACACTTCCATTTCAGATGATTCAAATGTTATGGATAGTGCTCTTTTAAGCAATGAAGATATAATTGATATTCATCACGCGGGAACAGCAATGCGTTTTTTAACTGCTTATTTTGCAACACATCAAGGTAAAACAGTTACTCTTACAGGATCCTCTCGAATGAAAGAACGTCCCATAAAAATTTTGGTAGATGCTTTAAAACAACTTGGTTCGTCAATAGAATATCTTGAAAATGAAGGCTTCCCTCCTATTAAAATTTTTGGACAAAAAAGTAAACAAAATAAAGTTTCAATCAATGCAAACGTAAGCAGTCAGTACATATCGGCATTACTATTAATAGCACCAAAACTCGAAAATGGAATTGAATTGACTCTTAACGGGGCAATAACCTCAATCCCATACATTAATATGACATTGAATTTGTTAAAAAAACTTGATATAGAAACAAATTTTGAAGGAAACAAAATCACAGTTTTTCCAAAATTAGAAATAAAAAATAAATTAATTACTGTTGAAAGCGACTGGTCATCTGCTTCGTATTTTTATTCAATTGTAGCTTTATCAAAAATTGGAACAGAAATAAAATTATCAAGTTACAACCAAAATAGTTTGCAAGGCGATAATGTTTTGAAAGAAATTTACGAATTTTTTGGTGTAGAAACAAAATTCACAAACAATCAAATAAATCTTCGAAAAATTGAAAATCATATTGATTCAACATTAAATTTAGATCTAAATAACGCTCCAGATATTGCACAAACAATTGCAGTAACTTGTTTCGGACTCGGAATTGCCTGCCATTTAAAAGGACTACATACTTTAAAGATAAAAGAAACCGATAGATTGGAGGCACTTAAAATTGAACTAACAAAATTAGGGGCAACCCTAGTTGTTACCGAAAATTCTTTAATATTAAAAAAATCAAAATTAATTAATTTAAATATTTCAATAAAAACCTATCAAGACCACAGAATGGCTATGGCATTTGCTCCGTTGGCGTTAAAAACAAGCATTTTTATTGAAAATTCAGAAGTTGTATCAAAATCATTTCCAACTTATTGGGAAACTTTAAAAAAAATAGGATTTTCTATTTAACTAGATATCAAATCAATACAAAATTTATTGCAATGTTAAATTAACGTTAAATATTAGAAAATACCCTTGAAAAAATAAATTTGCATTATATTTATAATTATATTTGTTAAAAATACGGATGATTTACGTATTGTTAAAAACTACTACAAAACCGAAATTAAAAATTTCAAAAGTTATTAACGCTTAAATCAATTTGTTATGTACAACAAAAAAACTTTTTTAAAATTATCTTTTTTTATTTTATTATTTAACTTGTCTTTTTCACAAACTACAAAGGCAATCACTGGAAGCATTAAAAAAACAGTTAAACCAGTTTCAGCTATTGAGCAAAAATCTGCTGTAGAAAATAGCTTGACTGATAATAAATCTGTACCAAAAAAACAAAAAATTTTTGTTTCTGGTGTGGTAATTGATAAATCGACTCTTGAAACAATTGCAGGAGCCAAAGTATTTATTAAAGAAATAAATAAAAGTGTAGTTACCGATTTTGATGGGTCTTTTAAAGTAGAAGTGCCTATTTCAGAGCGGCTTACAGTAATGATAGCAAGTCACGAAATGAAGACTTATGAAATAATTTCGGAAAACAATGATAAATTTGATGTAGAATTTGGTAAGATATATTTACAGCCAGAAAATAATATTGAAAAATCAAATACAAAACAAAGACTTTAAATATTTAATAAAATAATCATCAAAACACTTGACAACCCCTATTTAAGAATCGTATATTTGCAAAAATTTTAATTACAGCTTTCAATTAAGAAAACTAAAATTAAAATTTAAATAAATTTATGAAATTATCCCACTTTCAATTCAACTTACCTAACGAATTATTAGCCGAATTTCCTGCAGAAAACCGTGATGAATCACGTTTAATGGTAATCGATAGAAAAACAAAAACTATTGAGCATAAAATGTTTAAAGACATTATTGACTATTTCGATGAAGGCGATGTAATGATTTTAAATAATACCAAAGTTTTTCCCGCTAGAATGTTTGGTAACAAAGAAAAAACAGGTGCAAGAATTGAAGTTTTTTTATTGCGCGAATTAAATTCAGAGCAACGACTTTGGGATGTTCTAGTCGATCCAGCAAGAAAAATTAGAATTGGAAATAAATTATATTTTGGTGATGATGACTCGTTAGTAGCCGAAGTTATTGACAATACAACTTCTCGCGGACGAACTTTACGTTTCTTGTATGATGGTTCTTACGAAGAGTTTAGAAATAAACTTACCGAATTGGGGGAAACTCCAATTCCAAAATACATTTCACGTGATGTAACACCCGAAGATGCAGACCGTTATCAAACAATATATGCAAAAGAAGAAGGCGCAGTAGCTGCTCCAACAGCCGGATTACACTTTTCGAAACATTTATTAAAACGATTAGAAATTAAGGGAATCGATTTTGCAGAAGTTACTTTACACGTAGGTTTAGGAACTTTTAACCCAGTTGAAGTTGAAGACTTATCTAAACACAAAATGGACTCAGAAGAGTTGAAAATCAATCAACAAGCTTGTGATATTGTTAATAATGCCAAAGAAAAAAAGAAACAAATTTGTTGTATAGGAACTACTTCAATGAGAGCTATTGAAAGCTCGGTTTCTTCACAACGAACCTTGAATCCATTTGATGGTTGGACTAATAAATTCATTTTTCCACCACACGATTTTAGTATTGCTACTGCAATGGTTACTAATTTTCATACCCCAAAATCAACTTTATTAATGATGGTATCGGCATTTTGTGGACACGATTTAATGAAAAAAGCTTACGAAGAAGCAATAAAAGAGGGTTACAAATTCTATTCATACGGTGATGCAATGTTGATTTTATAAATCAAATTGAATATTAAATAAAATCTCGTTAGTAATAACGAGTTTTTTTTTACAATAATTTTCCTTTTTGTTTATTCACATTAATTGCAGTGTACTCAAAAAATTTGGTTTCAATTTTTACTACCATTTCAACCTAAATCAACCAAAAAAAGAGCTTTTCAAAATCTAAAATCTTTAGTATCTTTACAATTCAAAAAAGCACATTAATGACATTTCAAAATAATTTACAATTCGCAAAAAACTTAGACCAAAACGACGAAATAAAAAACTACAAAAACGAATTTATTTTTCCGCAACATAACGGTAAAAATGTAATTTATTTTACAGGAAACTCATTGGGACTGCAATCAAAACGCACTAAAAATTATGTTGATGAAGTAATGAATGATTGGGCAAACTTGGCAGTTGAAGGACATTTTTATGCCCAAAAACCATGGTGGGATTATCACGAACGATTTTCCAATCCGTTGAGTAAAATTATGGGGTGTTTACCAACAGAAATTACCGTTATGAACACTCTTACAGTAAATTTACATTTATTAATGGTATCATTTTATCGACCAACTTTAAAACGATATAAAATTATTTGCGAAGAAAAAGCATTCCCTTCCGATCAATACATGTTTCAAAGTCAAGTTCATTTTCATGGTTTTAATCCCGATGATGCAATTGTTGAAATAAAGCGCCGTAAAGGCGAACACAACATTCGACTTGAAGATATTATTGAAAAAATAAACGAAATTGGCAACGAATTGGCATTAGTACTTTTTGGAGGTGTAAACTATTATACAGGACAAGTTTTTGATATGAAATCGATTACCGAAGCTGGTCATAAAGTTGGAGCATTTGTAGGTTTTGACCTAGCTCATGCTGCCGGAAATATAGAATTAAAATTAAACCATTGGAATATTGATTTTGCCTCTTGGTGCAGTTACAAGTATATGAATTCTGGCCCAGGAAATGCCTCCGGATGTTTTATTCATGAAAAACATCATAATGACACTTCGCTTCCTAGATTCGCAGGTTGGTGGGGGCATAACAAAGAACGACGTTTTAAAATGGAACAAAATTTTGATCCTGTTAAAGGTGCCGATGGATGGCAAATTAGTAATTTACCCATTTTATCATTAGCACCTTATTTAGCAGCTGTTGAACTTTTTGATGAAATTGGAATGGAAAAAATAATTAAAAAGAGAAATCTAATTACCTCTTATTTAGAATTTATATTAAAAGAAATTGACAGAGAAGTTAAAGGACATTTTGAAATAATAACCCCAACAAATCAACTAGAAAGAGGCTGTCAATTATCGGTGTTTTTTCACGGCGAAGGACGAAGTTTATTCGACTATTTAATGAAAAAAGGAGTTGTTATTGATTGGCGAGAACCCAATGTAATTCGCTTTGCTCCTGTTCCTTTATACACTAGCTATGAGGATATTTTTAATTTTGGACAAATTTTGAAAAAGGGAATTCAAACTTTACACGAATAAAATTTAAAACTAGACACTTTTAAAAATGACCAAACAAGAAATAATTCAAAACTTCGACCCAAGTCAACCTGGTTTAGCCGAAGCCACAATTTTTGGACTTCCGTTCAATGCCGAACAATCAGAAATTATTATAATTCCTGCTCCTTGGGAAGTTACTGTTAGTTATGGATCAGGAGCATCCAAAGGTCCAAATGCAATTTTAGAAGCGTCTTTTCAAGTAGATTTATGCCATCAAGATTTTCCCGAACTCTGGAAATTGGGGATGTTTTATGACGTAGCTCCACAAAATTGGAAAACCAATTCTGACTATCACAAATCATTGGCACAACCTATAATTGTAGCTTTAGAAAATGGTGAAGAATTGGAAGACAACCCAAATTTAATTCTTGATTTGAACAAAATTAATACTGCTTGCTTCGATTTTCATATCGAAATTAAAGAGCGAGTTTTGTTTTGGATGAATCAAGGAAAAAAAGTAGTATTATTGGGTGGAGATCATTCAACTCCTTTAGGATATTATGAAGCATTGGCAACTAAATATGAAAATTTTGGAATTTTACACCTTGATGCTCATATGGATTTGCGAATTGCATACGAAGGTTTTACCTATTCGCACGCATCAATTATGTATAATGCTTTAAAAATTCCAAACATTTCAAAGATTGTTCAAGTTGGAATTCGTGATTTTTGTGAGCAAGAAGTTGAAAATGTAGTTGCAGAAAATGGCAGAGTAATTGTGCATACTGATGCTGATTTAAAAGCTTCTAATTTTGAAGGTATTACTTGGAAACAACAATGTGAAACCATTATTAACCAATTACCTCAAAAAGTTACAATTAGTTTTGATATTGATGGTATGTACCCTTGGTATTGCCCAAACACTGGAACTCCAGTTCCTGGTGGATTTTCATTTGAACAAGCAACTTATTTATTTAACACATTAGCAAGCAGTGGCAAAGAAATTATAGGTTTTGATTTGGTTGAAGTAGCTCCTGGTGAATTTAATGATTGGGACGGAAATGTAGGCGCAAGAATGCTTTTTCATATGTGTGGCGTGTTGGCCAAAAACAACGGGTTTAATGTTGGAGAAAAACTTAAATTTTAGAAATAATTATTCCGAGGCTTCTTTAACTAAAATACTACGCAAGCTTTTTTCATCGGCATTATAAAACCTTCCATTAATTTTTTCAATGATAGCTTTAAACTTTTCTTCATAATTTTTATTTTCTTTGGGTCCAATATAAATTAAACAAAAATCAATCTCATCCTTTTTTAATGATTTCAATTTAACTTCGGTCGATTTATTCATTTCAAAAACACCATCAGTAATTAATATTATAGTATTTTTTCCT
>JAYUFJ010000434.1:0-3484 GCA_043738775.1 Flavobacterium sp.
GTAAACTACTGCTTTTTTTTGTGAATGAACTTCTTCTTTAATTGGCATTTTAATATTGTTTTTGTTTTGTGCTATTGATGAAATTGTCATTAATAGAAATGGAAATAGAATTGCATTTTTCATCATCAAATTTTTAATTAGTTTTACAAATATAAAAAAAGCTACCATAATTTAATCAACTTATAAATAAATCTTAATTCGCATTCTTTTAATCCAATTTTTGTAAATTTGCTTGTTATTATAAACTAATGATTTTTAATCACTTTTTTTCAAATCATAATAAACTATAATTACCGAAAGTAATTTGAATAATGAAACAAGATTTTTTAAAATATCAAGCTCAAACTTCGCCTTATCCATTAGCAATGGAGATTTCGATAGCAAAAGGATCTTATATATACGATACAAATAATAAAAAATATTTAGATTTTGTTGCAGGAGTATCTGCTTGTTCTCTCGGTCATCAACATCAAAAAGTAAATGAAGCTATAAAAAATCAACTCGATTTGTATTCTCACGTTATGGTTTATGGTGAATACGCCCAAAGCCCTGCGGTAGAGTATTGTAAATTGTTAGTTTCACTTTTACCACCCGAATTAAACAAAGTCTATATGGTTAATTCGGGTACTGAAGCTTGCGAAGGCGCTTTAAAACTAGCCCGACGTGTAACGGGAAGAAGCCAATTAATTTCGTGTTACAATGCATATCACGGAAACACTATGGGTTCATTGAGCGTTATGGGATTTGAAGAGAGAAAGCAAGTTTTTCGTCCGTTAATTCCTGATGTAGATTTTATTACTTTTAATAATGAAGCCGATATTGAAAAAATAACTTATAAAACTGCTGGAATTATACTAGAAAGTATTCAAGGTGGGGCAGGGTTCATTATGCCAGAGAATGACTTTTTGTCAAAAATAAAAAAACGATGTGAACAAGTTGGTGCACTTTTAATTATAGATGAAATTCAACCTGGTTTTGGACGTACAGGAAAACTCTTCGGATTTGAAAACTACAATGTTGTTCCTGATATAATTATTATCGGTAAAGGAATGGGTGGCGGAATGCCAGTAGGTGCATTTGTTGCTAAAAAGGAATATATGGACTTATTAGCCGAAAACCCAAAACTAGGTCATATTACCACTTTTGGAGGACATCCTGTAATTGCAGCAGCTTGTTTAGCAACTTTAAAAGAAATTGTTGAAACAAATTTAATTTCACAAGCTTTAGAAAAAGAAAAACTGTTCCGACAACTTTTGGTACACCCTTTGATACAAGAAGTTAGAGGTGTCGGTTTAATGTTAGCATTAATGACAGGTTCAGCCGAAATTACCAATCAAATTATTTTTAAATGTCAAGATAAAGGATTGATTTTGTTTTGGTTATTATTTGAACCTTGCGCAGTTCGTATTACCCCACCATTAACAATATCTGATGATGAAATTAAAGAAGGTTGTTCGATAATTTTAGATGCATTAAATGAAATTTAAATTCAGATTTGTAGTTAATGAGCAATTTGTTAATTAAATTGTTAAAAACAAAAAATAAAATAAAACACAAGTAGTAAAGATTACCTATCTTTATATAAGATTTACAAAATCAAAAATATGTATTTAAGCGAAGAAGACGAAGACGACGATTATCAAATTTCTTTATCAAAATTTGAATCAATGTTGAAAACTAACAAAGTACTTTTTTTTGATAGTGAAGAGTTTGAGGAAATAGTACTGCATTATCTTGATTTAGGAAAACCTAATTTGGCCAAAAAAGCATTAAAATTAGGTTTAGATCAACATCCAAAATCTACTGGACTAAAACTGGTTCAAGTAGAAATGCTAGTTTATGAAGATAAACTAGATTTGGCTGATAAAATGCTAAATGAATTGTTTGCTATTGAACCTACAAATGAAGAAATTTATATTCAAAAAGCCAACATTTATTCGAAAAGAGGAAATAATGAAAAAGCGATTGAATTATTAAAAGAAGCTTTAAAATATACCGATGATTTAGCCGATGTTTATAATTTAATTGGAATGGAATATCTTTTTATGGACAGTTTAGAACTAGCCAAAGAAAATTTTATTCGTTGCCTCGAGGAAGATTTAGACGATCAATCGGCATTATATAATGTTGTTTATTGTCACGAATTTTTAGATCAAAACCAAGAGGCAATAGATTATTTAAACAAATATATTGACCTAAATCCGTATAGTGAAATTGCTTGGCATCAAGTAGGTCGTTTACAATATATTTTAAAAAATTATGAACAGGCTGTTCGAGCCTTTGAATTTTCTACCTACATTGATGATGAGTTTATAGGCGCTTTTATGGAAAACGGAAAAGCACTAGAAAAACTAAAACGATATTCGGAAGCCATTGAAAACTATCAAAAAACACTTGACCTAGACGACGCAACATCGTATGCGCTATTGAGAATAGGAAAATGCAACGAACGATTGGGAAACAAAGAATTGGCAATTCAATTCTATGAAAAAACAGTGCACGAGGACCCACTTTTAGACAAAGGTTGGATTGCAATAACCGATTTTTATATTCGTCTAAAAAATTACGAAAAAGCTTTATTTTACGTAAACAAAGCACTTGAAATTGACAACCAAAACAAAGTGTACTGGAAGCGATTTGCAGCAATTAATTTAACAATTGGCAATTTAGAGGAAGCCGAATTTGGATATAGAAAATCGATTCAGTTTGGCGATGCCAGTTTAGAAACTTGGTTGTACTTGTCCGATGTTACTTTGGGTTTAAATGAATATAAAAGTGCTATTAGCATACTTTTACAAGCTACAGAGTTTTTTCCAGAATCGTTTGAAATTGAGTACCGATTAACTGGTTTGTACTATTTAGTAAACGATGATATTAAAGGAAATTTTCATTTCAGTAACGGATTTCGTTTAAAGCAAGAAGGTACAATAATAATTGACAAACTTTTTCCGAAAGTAGCCAAAGGAAAACGATTTAATTTGTTTTTAAAAAAATTCATAGATAAAATTGGATAAAATAATTCAAAAACAATTCGGATTAATTGGTCGAAATATTGACTATTCGTTTTCTAAAAAATATTTTCAAGAAAAATTTTCAAAAGAATATTTTGAAGGTTGTACTTATGAAAATTTTGATATTCAAACCATAAACGAATTTATATCTATAATTAAAAATAATCCAAGTTTAAAAGGATTAAATGTAACGATTCCTTTTAAAGAAACTGTAATGCCGTTTTTAAATAAATTATCCAAAAAAGCGATCGAAATTGGCGCTGTTAATGTAATAAAAGTCACAAAAAAAGGTAAGTTAAAAGGCTTTAATTCTGATTATTACGGTTTTGGAAAATCATTAAAAGCAATGTTAAAACCACATCATAAAACAGCTCTTATTTTAGGAACTGGCGGAGCTGCAAAAGCAGTTGCATTTGCTTTAAAAATGTTAAAGATTGACTATACTTTTGTATCGCGTGAAGCAGTTGAAAAAA
>JAYUFJ010000435.1:0-3463 GCA_043738775.1 Flavobacterium sp.
AGTGTTTGATTTCCAAGGGTTTTGAACAGTACGTTTTCCATAAAAAATACTACTAAAAAAATTATATAAAAACACCAATTGAAACGCACCACCAAACAATGCAAACATCGTGATAACAACATTTACGTTTTGTAAATCGTCGAACAATGGAAAGTTGGTATTAGTGTAATAACGACGAGGTAAACCAGCCATTCCGATAAAATGCATTGGGAAGAAAACTCCATAAGCACAAATAGCAGTTACCCAAAAGTGAATGTATCCTAAATTTTTATTCATCATTCGACCATACATTTTTGGAAACCAGTGATAAATTCCAGCAAACATTCCGTAAAGTGCTGATATTCCCATAACCAAATGGAAGTGGGCAACTACGAAATAAGTATCGTGTACGTTAATATCCAAGGTTGAATCTCCTAAAATAATTCCTGTTAAACCTCCAGTTATAAATGTTGACACTAAACCTATTGAAAACAACATAGCTGGATTTAACTGTAAATTACCTTTCCACAAAGTAGTGATATAGTTAAATGCTTTTACTGCTGAAGGAATTGCAATTAACAAGGTTGTAAAGGTAAATACTGAACCTAGAAATGGATTCATTCCTGATATAAACATGTGGTGACCCCAAACAATTGTTGATAAAAAGGCGATTGCCAAAATTGACATAATCATTGCACGGTAACCAAAAATTGGTTTGCGTGAGTTGGTTGCGATAACCTCAGATGTAATTCCTAAAGCTGGTAATAAAATGATGTAAACTTCTGGGTGACCCAAAAACCAAAATAAATGTTCAAATAATACTGGTGAACCTCCTTGATAATTCAATACTTCGCCCGCTATATAAATATCCGAAAGGAAAAATGAAGTTCCAAAACTTCGGTCCATAATTAATAATAATGCCGCAGACAATAATACTGGAAAAGAGATTACACCAATTACTGCAGTAATAAAAAACGCCCAGATAGTTAAAGGCATTCTAGTCATAGACATTCCTTTGGTTCGTAAATTGATAACCGTAACTATATAATTTAGAGAACCCATTAATGATGATGCAATAAATATAGCCATTGATACCAACCATAAAGTCATACCAAGTCCGGAACCCGAAACTGCCTGTGGTAAGGCACTTAATGGAGGATAAATTGTCCAACCACCATTAGCAGGACCAGTTTCAATAAATAACGATGAAACCATTATACAACTTGAAGTAAAAAACAACCAGTAAGATAACATATTCATAAAACCCGATGCCATATCTCTAGCGCCT
Organism: Flavobacterium sp.; assembly: GCA_043738775.1. Lineage (GTDB taxonomy): Bacteria > Bacteroidota > Bacteroidia > Flavobacteriales > Flavobacteriaceae > Flavobacterium. The sequence continues at coordinate 1,268 of JAYUFJ010000435.1, forward strand.
AATTGTAGTGGTATCAGTAAGTTACTAAATGTTCCACTTAATGCAGCAGTTAGTACAAAGAAAACCATTATGGTACCATGAATTGTAATTAATGATAAATAGGTTTCATTAGTCATAACTCCGCCTGGAGCGTGTTTTTCGCCTAAAAAGAAACTAAATATTTTGAATGATTGCTCTGGCCAAGCCAATTGCATTCTAAATAGTAATGACATACCTACTCCAAGAACTCCCATAATAATACCTGTTAAAAGATATTGTTTGGCGATCATTTTGTGGTCGATACTAAAAATATATTTTGTTATAAAAGTATCTTTGTGGTGGTGTTCGTGATGATCATCTGTGTGATTATCTTGTGCGTGAATAACTTGTGCTTGACTCATAATACTATTATTTTAAGATTATTTAACTTCATTTTTAGCAACCACAGTAGTATCTGGTTTTGCTATCGATGAATCCTTTTTAACAACATTTGAAGTAGCATCTGTTTTTGGAGCAGCATCCGCAAGGGCAGCAGTTTTTACAGCAGCAACTAATTTTTCTTTACCTGCAATCCATTTTTTATAATCGGAAGGCGATTCAACTACAATTTTCATTTGCATATTGTAATGCGAAGCACCACAAATTTTATTACACAAAAGAAGGTAGTTAAATTCATAAGGATCCAGTGCAGCTTGACCTGAAGCGACTAAATCTTTACTCTTTTCGTTTCGTATTTTGTTGATATTGTCAACTTTTTCAACCATTTCTGGTGTTTCACGCATTTCGTCGGTTGTCATAATAGGCGTAAATGCGAATTGAGTTACCATACCTGGAACTGCGTTCATTTGGGCTCTAAAATGTGGCATATACATCGAGTGTAAAACGTCTTGAGAGCGAATTTTAAAAACAACTTTTCTCCCTTTCGGCAAATGCAATTCATCAGAAACAATATCGTCTTGTGCGTTTTTATCAGATAAATCAACACCTAAAACGTTTACGCCTTCAATATATCTAACATTAGCTTTTCCTAAAACATTGTCAGTTCCCGAATATCTTACAGTCCATTTAAATTGTTGTGCATATACTTCAACAACCATAATGTCTTTATCGTCTTTATCAACAAACATAATGTCATTCCAAGCGTACAAACCGTAAAAAATTAAAACCGCTAAAACTACTGCTGGGATTGAACTCCAAATGAATTCTAATTTATTATTATCAGCAAAATAAGTAGCAACGTTTCCTTTTTTCCCTCGGTATTTAAATGCAAAATAATGTAATAATGCTTGAGTGATTGTTTGCACCACAAAAATCATCGTCATAGAAATTATCATTAAACTATCTACTTCTTTACCGTGTTCGGATGCTGAATTAGAAACTAATGGAAAATCACCACAATAAATAAAAGAAAGAATGGTAACTAAATAAATGATTCCTAAAAAAACAAACATCATATATCCGTTTGCTTTATTGTCTTTATCTGTAGCCACTGCCGATTCGTCGTCAGTATTTTTTGCTGATTGTGTTAAATGAAAAATTTTAGTTAATTGCCAAATGGCAACGGATAACAAAACTAAAACAAGAAATATCAATAAACCTGTCATTTGTTTTTTTTTAAATATTAATAATGAAAATGTTTACTTTCTTCAATCAAAGGATTTTTTTTGGCGATTAATGGCACTTTGGTTAAAGCACTAAAAACTACGAAAATAAACAATCCTAAGAAAAATAGAACAGAGGCGATTTCTGAAATTCCTATAAACCATTGGTCACCTACAGATGATGGCATAATCATGTTGAAAAAATCTATATAATGACCGCAAAGAATCACTACTCCTGCTCCAGCAACAATTGGGAAAACTCGTTTGAAATCGGTATTAATTAAAACCAATAATGGAAAAACAAAGTTCATCACCACTGCACCAAAAAACGGCAACTTGTAAACATTAATTCTAGTTACAAAATAAGTAACTTCTTCTGGAATATTTGAATACCAAATCAACATAAATTGTGAAAACCATAAATACGTCCAGAATACACTAAAGCCAAACATAAATTTAGATAAATCGTGAATGTGGCTTGTATTTACATATTCCAAATATCCTTTTGATTTTAAATACATTGTAGTCATTGAAATAACTGTAACTGCGCTTACAATAAAACTTGCAAAAACATACCACCCGAATAAGGTACTTGACCAGTGTGGGTCAATTGACA
>JAYUFJ010000436.1:0-3457 GCA_043738775.1 Flavobacterium sp.
GCAGCAATTCCTAAACCAATTTGGCTTACAAATTTTCGACGAGAGGCTAAAAAATTACCACTTTCTTGAGTTGAACTAATTTTATTAAAAATTCCAACAAAAAATCGAAAAATATCTTCGCCAAACATCGTAATTGTTAAAATCATTTTTGGCACCAAAAAAACCAACAATATGCCCACGGTGTACATATTACCCAATGTTTGTCCTTTCGACCTATCAAACTGAATGAACCCATACAGTACAATTAAAATCCAAGTTAAATTAAAAATTTTATAACCGTTTAAAAACAGTTTCGATTTCACAAGAGTTTTAACTGCTTGAAATGCATACGTTTCAAAGAAAAAAAGAATTGCTATAAGTACTAATAGGAAGGTTATTCGGGGAAACATTTTTTTTAACAAAAGTAAAAAGGAATCTTAAATTTAGTGCTTAAATTTTAGTTAATGTTTTGTTTCTATTGTGAATTGAAATTGGTATTTTTGAAAAAAAATATTTTTATGAAAAAATTATTATGCATTTTAATTTCACTACTATCAATTACTTGTTTTTCGCAAAAAACTTACACGGTTAAAAGTGGTGGACGAGTTTTTGAAAACTCACAAAGAATTACTTCTACTGTTTTTAGAGAAAAGCTTGAAAACAATCCCGAAATTTTAAAATTATTTAACCAAGGTAGAACTAAAAAAACAGTCGGCAACCTACTTTTGTGGTCAGGATTAATATCAATAATTGGAAATCATTATTACAACTCTACCATTAAAATTAATTCTAGTATTGATAATTCAAATCCATATAATACTAAATATAATATAAACTCTTCATCCGAATATAGTAATACAATGTATTTTGTTGGTGCTGGATTGGTTTTAACATCTATTCCTATAAAAATTGGTTTCTCAAAAAAAATAAAAAAAGCGGTCGAAATGCTTAATGAAGAAAATTCAAAACCAAAAACTACTTCAATTGAATCAACATCGATTATTGCTAATGAAAATGGAGTTGGTGTTTCAATAAAATTTTAATTTAAAAATTATGTCAACTCAAAAACGCCTTTTCCTACTTGATGCTTACGCTTTAATTTTTCGGGGTTATTTTGCATTTATAAAAAATCCCCGAATTAACTCCAAAGGCATGGATACTTCGGCTATTATGGGGTTTATGAATGCTTTGTTGGATGTTATAAAACGTGAAAAACCCGACCATTTGGCAGTAGCTTTTGATAAAGGCGGAAGCACATACCGGTATGAGATGTATCAAGAATACAAAGCGCATCGTGATGAAACGCCCGAAGCTATAAAAATTGCTGTGCCTTATATTCAAGAATTACTAAAAGCAATGCACATTCCGATTGTGGAAGTTGCTGGTTTTGAAGCCGATGATTTAATTGGTACCATTGCAAAACAAGCCGAGAAAGAAAATTATCAAGTTTTTATGGTTACACCCGATAAAGATTTTGCGCAATTGGTTTCAGAAAATATTTTTATGTATAAACCGGCACGAATGGGTAACGACATCGAAATTTGGGGAATTCCTCAAGTTTTAGAAAAATTTGGAATTGAAAATCCATCTCAAGTAATTGATTTTCTTGGAATGATGGGTGATGCTGCCGACAATATTCCCGGTTTGCCAGGCGTTGGCGAAGTTACTGCTAAAAAATTATTGAAAGAATTTGGATCGATGGAAAACTTATTGGCAAATACTTATAAGTTAAAAGGAGCATTAAAAGATAAAATTGAAGCCAATAAAGAAAAAGGGATTTTGTCAAAAAAATTAGCAACAATTCTGTTGGATTGCCCCGTACAGTTTAATGAAACGGATTACGAATTGTTAACTCCCGATATCGAAAAAACAGATGCTATTTTTCAAGAATTGGAGTTTCGACAACTGAAAGCTCAATTTGATAAACTTTATAATACCAACGACAACCTCAATAGCAATACTAACGAGGAGGTTACAACTAAAAAAGCTCAAGTTAAGAAAACCAACGACGAACAATTTGATTTATTCGGGTTTTCTGATACAGAAGATTTAACAGTAAACTTAAATTCACAATATGCCACACTTGAAAATACGGAACATTTTTATCAAATAATTCAAGGCGATTTACCTGTGAAATTATTGATTCAGAATTTAATGAACCAAAAAGCAGTTTGTTTTGATACTGAAACAACTGGTCTTGATGCTTTAAATTCAGAATTGGTAGGAATGTCGTTTGCGTTTGAAAAAGGAAAAGCATTTTATGTTCCGTTTCCTGAAAATCAAGAAGAAGCAAAAAATTTGGCACAAAAATTTAGTTCGTTTTTTGAAAATGAAACTATAAAAAAAATTGGTCAAAACATTAAATATGACTTAAAAATTTTAGCCAACTACGGAATTAATGTAAAAGGAAAGTTATTCGACACAATGATTGCCCATTATTTGATAAATCCAGATATGCGTCACAATATGGATGTTTTATCTGAAACTTATTTAAAATATTCTCCAAAATCAATAACTGATTTAATAGGTAAAAAAGGAAAAGGACAACTATCAATGCGCGATGTAGCCTTGGAAGATATAAAAGAATATGCTGCCGAAGATGCCGATGTAACCAATCAATTAAAAGATATTTTTAGCCCCATTTTAGATAAAGCCGAAACCAAAAAATTATTTGACGAAATTGAAATTCCGTTAATTCCGGTATTGGCAGCTATGGAAAGCGAAGGTATTAATTTGAACGTTCCGTTTTTAAAACAAATGTCAGTTGAAATGGCAAAAGAGAGTGCTGCATTGGAACAAAAAATATACGAAACTGCTGGCGAAAAATTTAATTTGGCATCACCAAAGCAATTGGGCGAAATATTGTTTGATAAATTAAAAATTGGTGGTGCAAAACAAAAAAAGACCAAAACAGGTCAATATGCAACGGGCGAGGAAATTTTATCTTATCTAGCTAACGATAATCCGATTGTGAAAGACATTCAAGATTGGCGACAAATGGTAAAATTACAAAGTACCTACATTGATGCTTTGCCAAATCAAGTGGATAAAAAAACGGGGCGAGTTCATACCGATTATATGCAAACCGTAGCTGCAACAGGACGATTGAGCTCAACGAACCCAAATTTGCAAAACATTCCAATTCGAACAGAAAAAGGACGATTAATACGAAAAGCATTCATTGCTCGCGATGAAAATTACACCTTGCTTTCTGCCGATTATTCTCAAATTGAATTGCGAATTATTGCGGCTTTATCTGGCGAAGAAAACATGATAAAAGCATTTCAAAATAACGAAGATATTCATAAAAGTACTGCAGCAAAAGTATTCAATGTATCGTTAAACGAAGTTACAAAAGAACAACGTAGCAATGCCAAAACCGTAAATTTCGGAATTATTTATGGCGTTTCTGCTTTCGGATTGAGCAATCAAACATCATTAACCCGAAAAGAAAGTGCCGAATTGATAGATGCTTATT
>JAYUFJ010000437.1:0-3457 GCA_043738775.1 Flavobacterium sp.
TTCTAAAGAAAAATTAAAAGAACAATTACTAAAAATAAATAAATAAAAATAATATACAATGAATAATCAGGAAATAATAGAAGAACTTTTTTGTTTAAAATTCGAAAATAAAACTCTTGCAGACATCTATTTTAGAAATGAGGCAGAACGATGGGTATATTCGTATATGTTTGATGTTACAGAAAGAGAGCACCTAGAAAGGTATCAATTTGTGACAAAAGATACTCAAAATAAAAATGTTTTAGATATTGCGTGTGGATCTGGGTATGGTAGCTATATAATTGCAAATGAAGGAAAAGCAAAACAAATTATTGCTGTTGATTTGAGTGAAGATTCAATAAGATACGGTAATCACCGATTTCCTAATCCGAAAATAACTAGATTGGTTGGAGATGCGCAAGAAGTAGTAAAAGAATCAGAATATGATGTAATTGTTAGTTTTGAAACAATTGAACATTTACCACAATACGAGAAATTTTTAAAAAACATGAGTATTTCGTTGAAAGATGATGGTTTTTTTTACGTTTCGACACCAATTGTAAATAAGACATCGACTATTTGCAAAAACCCATTTCATGTCATAGAATGGAGTTTTGAAGACTTTCATAGTTTGATAAATAAATATTTTGTAATTGATGAAATTTATTTGCAAAATATTTTCTTTCATTCACAAAGACTCAAAAAAACTTTTTTTGGTAAACTTTTACAAAGAAAATCAAAGTATGTCACGCCAAAAACTATTTTGTTCGAAAAATATAACAGTCAAATAAAATTAAATAATATTAAAGAAGGTTATCAAATGTTAAAATGTAAAAAAAGATAAATTGATAAAACTTACCAAAATTAAATTAACAGTACTTATATCCAACAATAAACTGAATTCAAAATGACAATTATCGAAAGCATATTTTTAAAACTTAAATTCAGTTACATATTTTGTAATGTTTGTGGCAGGTTCAAAAAAATTAAAATATTGAGTGCAAATTTTCGTGAAGATTGTACCTGCAAAAAATGTAAATCAAATTCTAGAAAAAGACATATTGCTGCAATACTATTACATGACATTAATCAAAACTACGATTCCAAATTGACATCTTTACATGATTTGCCAATAAATTTGGATTTTAAAATTTATAATCTTGAAAATAACGGAGCACTTCATAATAATTTAAAACAAACAAAAGATTATGTGTCAAGTGAATATTTTGGCGATTATAGAGAATTTGGAAGCAATGTAAATGGTGTCTTGAACGTAGATTTAATGAATACCCCATTTGATAGTGATAGCTTTAATTATATTGTATCTACCGAAGTTTTTGAGCACATTCCCAATCCTTACAAAGCGTTTAAAGAAACCTATAGAATTTTAATAAAAGGAGGTTCTCATATATTTACAGTACCGTATATACCAAATGTGAATAGAGACATCGTCAAAGCTATAATGAATTCAAAAAATGAAATTGAATATCTAATGGAACCAGAATATCATGGTGACCCAATTAGAGATGAAGAAGGTATTCTGGTGTTTACAATTTTTACTAATGAAATGATTTCAAAACTTGAGAACATTGGATTTAAGGTAAAAGTTGACAAAAAAACGGATTATAAATTGGGAATAATCGGAAAAAATAATTTTGTTTTTACGGCTACAAAAAAATAATATAATCTATAACAAATGCTCCAATTCCTAGACCTAAAAAAAATAAACCTAAAACATCAAACCGAAATTGAAGAAAAAATGCTTCAAACTTTCAGGTCTGGCTGGTATTTGCTAGGAAATGAAGTTTTAGAATTCGAAAAAAATCTTGCTACATATATAGGTGCAAAAAACGCAATTGGTGTTGCCAATGGTCTCGATGCTTTACGATTAATCATAAAAGCATACATAGAACTTGGGTTTTTCGAAAAAAACGATGAAATAATTGTGCCATCAAATACTTATATTGCTTCGGTTTTGGCAATTACAGATAATGGTCTGAAACCCGTTTTTGTTGAACCAAACGTTGATAATTTTAATATTGATATTTCTAAAATCGAAGCAGCAATAACAACCAAAACTCGGGCAATAATGATTGTTCATTTGTATGGACAAGTTATTTTTTCTGATGAGTTGGTTGCATTAGCCCAAAAATATAATCTAAAAATTATTGAAGATAATGCGCAAGCTATTGGTGCCAGTTTCAATAATATTAAAACTGGAAATCTTGGCGATGTTGCAGGTTTTAGTTTTTATCCGACCAAAAATCTTGGTGCTCTTGGAGATGCTGGTGCAGTAACAACCAAAGACGATTTATTAGCCAAAACAATAAGAACATTAGCCAATTATGGTTCTAATAAAAAATATGTAAACGTTTTGCAAGGTTTAAATTCACGTTTAGACGAAATGCAAGCAGCAGTTTTAAATATTAAATTAAAATATTTAGATGCTGAAAATATTCGACGTCGAGAAATTGCAAAAATGTATAGTTTGGGTATTAAAAACACTAAAATAACACTTCCAAAATACCCGAAAAACGAACAAGAACACGTTTGGCATTTGTTTGTAATACGAATTGAAAACCAAGATGAATTGTCAGAATATTTAAACAAAAACGATATTCAAACCTTGATTCATTATCCGATTCCGCCTCATAAACAAAATTGTTATCATGAATATAATCATCTTAGTTTGCCGATTGCCGAAAAAATTCATAAAGAAGTTTTAAGTTTGCCAATGAGTCAGGTTTTGACAAATGACGAAGTCAAAAAAGTTATAAAAATATTGAATAATTACTAAAAAATGGACTTAAATCAAGAAATTCAAAATGCCTTCGATGTAATTCAAAATGGCGGAATTATACTTTATCCGACCGATACTGTTTGGGGAATTGGCTGTGATGCGACCAATGTTGATGCAGTTGCTAAAATTTATGCCTTAAAAAAACGTACCGAAACCCAAAGTATGATTTGCTTAATGAACGGTGAAAAAATGATGTATAATGTTTTTAAAGACATTCCCGAAGTAGCTTGGCAGATTATTGATTTGGCTGAAAAACCAACAACTTTAATATTAGATAATCCAAGAAATATTGCATCAAATTTAATTGCAGCCAATAATTCATTAGGAATACGACTTGTAAAAGAACCCTTTTGTTTTAAACTAATGGAGCGAATGAAAAAACCTTTGGTTTCAACATCTGCAAATATTTCTGGGCAACCAACTCCAATTGCTTTTAAAGATATTTCACCTGAAATTATTAACGGAGTGGACTATGTTGTAAATTTGAATCGGGATAAAATAAATGGCAAACCTTCAACAATAATTAAATTGACAAATGACAATCAGGTAACTGTAATTAGAAAATAATTTGCTGAAAGTTTAAGTTGTTTACAAAGATGCTCTTGAATACGAATTTAAAAAAAGCTAAGATTTTTTTGAACTATTAAGATGATTATAGAGTTAAAAAAAAATTTTTGC
>JAYUFJ010000438.1:0-3449 GCA_043738775.1 Flavobacterium sp.
CAAACTCTTTAATTGAACCGTCGGGCAACGAAATCTGTATCATAAATTTTATTTTGGATTGCAAATATAAACCATTCGCAAAAAACACGCAATATTATATTTGAGGTTTATTAAAAGTTACGTTTTAAAGTTTGAAATTCAATTGAACTAGTAACAATTTATTTAATTATTTTTTTAAAATTTTAATTATTCAATACATCGTAAATAATTAATAAAAAACTTTGCGGGTTCGTATTTGTTTTTGTCAAATTCTGATTTCAATTCCGATTTTAGGACATAATCTTGACTTTCTAAACCATATTTAACTCGTAATAATACTATTGGTGAAGATTTTAAATCGGCGAAACTATCTTTTAAGAACATAAAATTGCCTGTATTTAATCGGTTATTATTGCCATTTTGATCTTTTACCGTTGTTCCCCAATTGGGCTGGTCTTTGTGAATAAGAACAACTATTTTACCATTTTCTAGTTGTAAATAAATCCGGGAATTTTTATCTAAACAATTTATTTTTACAAAATCGTTACTTTTTTGAATAAACTGAACCACTAATGATGGCGTTCCATCGGTGTTTTCTAATGAAAAAAACACTAGTTCGGTGTTATTACCAAAAATTCGTTCGTGCATTAAATAATCTTTTGTTGCTTTGTAAGTTCCTATTGAATCTTTAATATTAGATGCATATTCGCATTTTTGAGCAAAAATAGTTGAAGTAAAAATTAGTAGAAAGGAGTATAAAAAAAGTTTCATTTTATGTTTTATATTTTTTTACAAATTAAAGAAATTTTATTGTCATTTTTATCAGTTGTAAAAAAACAATATTGATTTCCTCCGTCTTTAATTTTCCACTTTTTACGAATGTTTTCAACCGATTCTGGAAAATTTCTAGTTGTGATATTCATTTTTGTATATTCTAAATTCATTTTCATTTCTTTTTTAGAATAATTTATTATTTTTTCAATTTCAAAAACTCTGCCAGAAAATTCAATAATTTCATTTGAAGTGAAAAGATGCGAATGTTGATGAAGTTTTTTTAGGTTGAATTGAAGTGCAACTTCTTCAAAACCGCCAGATTTCATTATTGCGGCATTGGGTTCGTATAAATATTTTTGTGGTAAGTCTAAATTACAATAGGAACTAGATTGCCATTTAAAATTGAATATTTCATTTTTTAATTTGGATATATTGATTGTTTTTATTTCAATTTGATTATCATATTTTTTTTCAATTTCCCAAAGTAATTCTTTTACCTCATTTTCAACAGCAACAATATGAATCGTTTTTACATTTTTCAGCTCTAATAATCCAGCAGAAATATCTAAAATTGGTGCAGTTTTTATCAAAATTTTATCCGAAAAATTAAAATAAAAATCTAATAATTCAGTTACATTTGGTAAACAATCTTTAAGCAAAAAAACTTTTTCTTTTAAATCGTTTCTTCTAGAAGGATCAACATAAATCCAATTGAATTTTTGATTTATTGTTTTTAATATTTCCCTGCTGTCTCCATTTTTACATTCAATGTTTAGGGCATTCAATTTTTTAAAATTATGTGAAACTATTTCTGACAATTTTGAATCTAATTCACAATGAATTACATTTTTTGATAGTTTAGAAAAGTAAAAACAATCTACTCCAAAACCACCAGTTAAATCAATAATTGAATTGCTTGAAACAATTTTTGATTTGTATTTTGCAGTAATTTCAGAAGAAGTTTGTTCTACAGAAATTTTACTTGGATAAAGTATATTTTTAGTATTAAACCAACTCGAAAGTTTAGTTTTTGATTTAGCTCTTGCTTCAATTTGATTTAAAATTAATTTGTAATTAACATTCGGAAAAAGATTTTTTTGCAATGCTAATTTTGAAATTTCAACAAAAGTATTCTCATTAATAAATTTTTGAATTTCAGGTTGTAACAATTCGTTTTGCATATTAAAATAACTTCAAAAGCTTAAATGTTTTGCGTTAGAGCTTGAATAATTTTGTTGTTTGGAAAAAATTCTTTTCCAATAACTTTCAAAATTGTATAACTAGGAACTGCGATAATCATGCCTGTAATTCCGAATAAAACGCCACTAATTAATATTACCAAAAAAATTTCTAAAGGATGACAATTGACACTTTTTGAAAAAATCACAGGTTGCGAAATATTATTGTCTAGCATTTGAACTACAAAAAATCCAATTATGACATAAATAGTAGTAGGTAATGTTACCGTTTGAAAATCTTGACTTAAATTACCTAACATAGATAAAACTCCTACAAGAATTAAACTTATAAAAGGACCAACATAGGGTATTATATTTAATAATGCACATAAAAATGCTATTACAAAGGCGTTTTCAATTCCAAAAATTAATAGTACAATAAAATACATTATGCAAATAATTGTAGTTTGTAAAACTAATCCCGAAAAATAGCGTGTCAGTAAATTTTTTGTTTTTTCGATGGAGTTTAAAATACGTTCTTCGTGCTCGTTTGGGAGTAATTTTTTAATACCAACTACAAACATTACTTTATCTTTTAAAAAAAAGAAACTCATAAAAAAAGTGGTACCAATTGTAATACCAAAACTACCTAAAGTACCTAAAACCGAATTAAAAAAATTGGTTAAAAAACTTAAATTATAACTCGAAGTTAGTTTAGATTCTTTTGCAATTTTTGACATGTCTATATTGTGATTAGCAAGATATTTTGAAAATTGATTGTATAAATCTAAAACTTTTACCTCAATAGATTTTGTATTTAATAATGATAAATTATCACTTTGAGATACTATTAATGGTATAAAAAGTGCTACTAAGCCGAGCAGTAAAATCAAAAATAATACTAAAGTAACAATCACCGCTAGAGTATTTTTAAATTTCAATTTTTTTCTCAAAAATTCAACTACTGAATTTGCAATTAAAGAAAAAATAATTGCTATGATTACGTGAACTATAACGGATTGAATTTTATATAAAAAAAATAAAAATAATACAATTAATGTTAAAGTATAAATCGATTTTAAAATTCCGTTGGAGATGGTTTTTGATGTTATCATTATACAAAGTTACATTTTTTTCATAAAAAAAACTCGCTTAGTTAAATAAACTAAACGAGTTTTACATTTAAAAAACAGTATTATCTAAAAGAAGCTCTAGAACCACCAACTGCGAAAATTGCGTTAATTCGAGTTGCTTGACCTTTTGAAAACGTGTACATTCCTCTATCATCAGTATAATCCATATAATTCATATACATTTCAAGTGGAGTTCCAGAACAAGTACTTCTGTGACCAGCAGCAGGAACACCAAAGTTTGCAGAGTCGTGAGTAGGAGTATCAGAAACTAAATCGGAACCACATTGAGCATCTCCCCAAATGTGACGTAAGTTCATCCAGTGACCTACTTCGTGAGTTGCAGTTCTACCTAAGTTGTAAGGGTAAGTTGCAGTTCCTGTATTTC
>JAYUFJ010000439.1:0-3423 GCA_043738775.1 Flavobacterium sp.
TTTTCGGATTTATTTTTCAAAAAACCTACATCGCCATAAACTTCTATCCAATTCCAAATATTAAAACTAGCGTTCGCTGTTGTTAAAAATTGGTTGGCACTTGCATTTGGTAATTTCGATTTAAAGCCTCCTTCGGCAACAATTAATTCTTGACTAATTATTCCAGTGCTTTCTGATCGACCTAAATAGTTGTAGTCAAATAAATAATCTGTTGGTCTATCCAAAGCAAAATTAAAAAAGCTAGATTCTGTTGAATTGTACATAAATAAGCCTGCGTATATCCGAAGATTTATTTGTCGATTGTCATTAAATAAACGACGAAAGGTTACATCTGCTGTTGCTTTTCCAAAATTTGAGGCAAATTGTAAATCGGTATTAAAGGCATAGGTTTTTGAAATTTCTGGCTTTGAAATTCCATAACGTAAATCAAAAACGGAGTAATTTTCGTCGTCAAAAGTAGTAACAAAACTACTTTTTTGTCTGTTTACAAAAACTTGACGAATTGTAATTGCTTGTTTTTCATTGCTGCGATAATCATCTGGTCGAAAACGCAAAATTACAAATGGATTTATTTTTTGATAATTTGCATCGGGAGCATAATGAAAAGTACTACCGCTAAATCCATAACGAATGTTATACAAGCTAGAATTGCGATTAAATTGATTTACTGCTAGCGAAAAAGCACCCGAAAAAGTTTTTGATTTTGTTGATAATGACGGTGTTATATCAAAATTAAAGGTTCTATCAAGAATTGTTCGATTGTGAAAACGCAAACCAAGAATTAAGCCATCATAATAATTAAATTCGGCTGTTGGAACATACAAAACTTGATTGAATTTTGCATTTTCCAAATCTTTCATAAAATTAAATTTTATAGGTTTGTTACTTATACTGAGTGAATTCAAGGCCTTCCAGTTGTTTCTATTATTATATTCGGGAACCTCATTTTCGTAATTAATTACCAATTTATCTGCTTCAAATCGATTTAATGTATAAACTGAATCTTTTTTGGGTTGAAGCCATTCTTTAAAAACTACTTTTTTGTTTTTTAATCCATATACAGAAATTGGAACTTCTGCACTTTCGGTTTTATTTTTTAATTCAAACGAAACCTTATCATTGGTTTTGGTTACATTTTTAAATTTATAATCAATAGCATCTCGTGAGTTTATTATTGTATTAAAAAACCAATCAATATTTTTTGTCGATTTTTGCTTTATTATTTTTTCAAATTCACTACTATTTGTTTGATTTTTTTGCGATAATTCTATAAATTCTTTGATGCTGTTTTTTAATATGTTGTTTTCAATGTAAGTATTCAAATATTTAAAACTTAAACCTGCTCGGTATTTTGATGCAATTTTTTCATTGAATTTAATTAATTTTTCTTTAGAATAATTTAATGGCTGGTCAATGTTTTTTCGAGCCATTAACATATAAAAATAACTAAATTGCTCATTAAAATTTAACGAAATTAGTTTGTATCCTTTTAACAATTTATATTTTGCTAAACTGCCCATCATTTTAGATTCAGGATAAAACTCGTCCATATATTGTATCATATAATAAACTTGAATGGCATCAAAAATCCAATTATCTTTTCGAGAATCAAGTTGTAATGAGTTTTTTAAATAATTGTTCAAATAAGTTTTTAAAAACTTTAATTCATAAATAAATTCATCTGGAAATGGGCGTAAAAATGAAGGCAATTGATTTAATCCATAAAAAGGATTTTGTTCATAATCGGTTTGTGAAATCATTATTTTTTGCTGTGAAAATGAACCTAATTTGTCAAAAACATAATTTACAATTTTATCTATAACAATTGCTTTTTGAATATCGTTAACTTTTTTAAATTGAATGTTGGTTGAAACTTCAATTTTGTCATTTTTAAAAGAAACGAAGGTGTTTTTTTTCTCTAAATATAGATTATTAAGCAGTTGATTTTTACCCGAAAAATAATAGGTTGAATTTTCTTTTTTTAGTAAATTTAAATCCGATGAAATTTCAAAATCTTGCAATGATTTTATTTCTATATCCAAATCAAATAAAGCATTTGGAGCATCGTCTAAATTCAAGTTGTTGTAACGCAAAAAATCTTTATTTTCAAATCGTGCGGGAGTTAAAAACCAATTTTTCAAGCTCAATTCGTCTTTTGAATTGAAGCCGTAAGTAGTAAATCGGTCGTTGGGGATTTTTAATTTATAAGATAAAATAAAAGTCATTTTTTGATTTGGAAGCAAAGGTTTATCCAACTGAATTTCAACTAAATCAAGATAATTTTCTGGGCGAATATATCCAATTTGTTTTTTGTTTTGATCGGTAATTTTTAGTTCAAAAGTGGCACCTCTGTCTTTTTCGGGGGCAATTAAATACGTTCGAATAAATTCATCTGAAAATCTTTTTCCCAAAGGGGAATCTTTGAGAGAATAGGCGTTATTCCAATCGTTTAGTACAATAGTATTTAAGGTTTCTATTGATTGATTAAAATAGGTAAGTTCTTGATTTACAGTTAATATATGCGATAAATTATCAACTTCGACAACTAATTTTGAATAATGTTGCGCAAATGTAGAAGCCGAAATTAGTAATAAAAGGTATAATTTTTTTTTCAATGTTTAATTTTGTATTTAAAAAAACAATCGTAAAATTTATTTGTGAACTCAATTGCACCCAATTCATTCAAATGCCCACAAGTTGAAAAATAAATGTCATTGGTAACCGCATTTTCAAAATTATGAATTTCGGGATAAATTAACTTTAATTGTTTAAAATAATTTCTATTAATTGTTTCCAAACACATTGGTGTTGTTACTGCAATAAGATTAATTTTATTTTGAGTGCAAATTAGTTTAATTTCTTCATATCCTGCATTTTTTTTAGGATAATATTTCGATAAATCGGCACTAATCATTGGTCGTTGGTTTTTCATTAACGGATAAAATCCAAAATTATCTAAAGCATTCGTTTTTTCTTTTACTGCAGTTTTGTAAAATTCTCTAAAACCAATTCGAGCATCGTAATGCATATATCTAAAAAAAGGAATATAAAATAATTGGTTGTACTCGGGAATGTTTTTGTAAAAATTTTGAATCGTTTTAGATTGATGTAAATAGGGCATAAATAGCGATCGAATTGCTTCGGAATGATCGTTGGAATTGATATTTAAATCAACTTGAAGTACAAGATTTTTAATTTTATAGTTTCGTTCAACCATTAACTTTAGCATTAAGGCCGATTCTTGTAAACGAGAACGAGTTAATCCAAAATTATAAGATTTTAAACCTTTTTTATTGAAAATTTCTGGCACAAAATGATTGGCAACCCTTGATGAACCTAAAAATATAACATCGTAATTTAAGTTTTTTGATTGGTATAAATAATCGATTTTGTTTCTGGTTTTCGATTGTTTGTAAAAATAAG
>JAYUFJ010000440.1:0-3406 GCA_043738775.1 Flavobacterium sp.
GGTTTATATGGTATTGATTTAGAAAATGTGTTTTGTGGTGAAAGTATGTTTTCAATAGTTTCAAATGCAAGTAAAGTTGCCTTTATATGGCTTGTTAATTACTTAAAAACTAATAATTATAGCCTATTAGATTGCCAAGTTCACAATTATCATTTAGAAAATTTAGGAGCTTTTGAAATTAGTAGAGCTAAGTTTATGACGATTTTGAAACATTAATATTAACTTCGCAACCAACAATTTTCAACATGGTCATTTACCATTCCGGTAGCTTGCATATGAGCATACATAGTTGTTGAGCCAATAAATTTAAAGCCTCTTTTTTTTAAATCTTTGCTTATTTGATCCGATAATGGCGATGTTGCTGGGACATCTTTTAATGTTTTTGGTTTATTATCAATTGGTTTACCATCGGTAAATTTCCAAATGTAATTTGAAAAACTTCCAAATTCGAATTGTATTTTTAAAAAAGATTGTGCGTTTAAAACAGTTGCGTAAATTTTTAATTTATTGCGAATAATTCCTTCGTTTAAAAGTAAACTTTGAATCTTGTCATCATCATAGTTTGCAATTATCTTGTAGTCGAAATTATCGAAAGCCGCCTTAAAATTTTCGCGTTTTTTTAAAATTGTGTACCAACTTAAACCTGCTTGAAAAGTTTCTAAAACTAAAAACTCGAATAATTTATCATCATTATATATAGGTTTTCCCCATTCGGTATCGTGATAATTTCGGTACAAATCATCTTTTTCGCACCAGCCGCAACGTCTTTTATGAATCATTTATTTTTCTTTTTCTAAAAATTTATCAATTAAATTATGTCCCAAATAAATTAATGGTGTTAATGCAATTGCTAATGTTAATTTAAAAACATATCCAGTTAAAGCAGAAGACATAAAGGTTTCAAAATTTATTTTTCCTGGTAACCAAAAAGCAATTCCAAGCACGATAAAACTATCGAATAATTGTGAAATCACCGTTGAACCTGTACTTCTTAACCATAGCATTTTGTGTCCAGTTTTCATTTTTAAATAATGAAATAATGAAACATCCAACAGTTGTGAAACTAAAAAGGCTACAATACTGCCAACTATTATCCACATACTTTGACCAAAAACAGCAAAAAATTGACTGTCGGAAACTGGGCTAATGCCTTTGGCAGCGGGAATATTAATTGCAAGTAATAAAATTACAAAGGCATAAGCAATAAGTGCGGCTGTAATTAACGATAATTTTTTTACTCCTTTTTCACCAAAATATTCATTTATTAAATCGGTAGTAATAAAAACTATTGGCCAAGGCACAATTCCCATACTCATTACAAATGGCCCAATTTGAATTAACTTTCCGCCTATTAACTCGGCAACTACTGCATTAGTAATAAAGATTCCGACTAAAATAACAAAAACAAGTTCTTTTTTTGTTTTAAACATTGTTACAATTTTTTTAATAAAAGTAACAATTATCTTGTAAAAATCAAAAAACTGTATTTCAATTTTGAAATATCGTTTTAAATTGTAAAGTACTATTTAACCAAAATTAATCGAATTTATAAATTACTTTTTCTGCTTTTGCAGATTCGGCAACAAATGTAAAACTATGATGAAAGCGGATATATCATTTATTTACTCTTAAACGTATCAACTAATTTATCAACAGATTCTTTATCAGGTAATATTAAAACTACGCTATAATTTACAGAATTGTCCTTATTGTCAGTGTTTTTTTGAATTATATTAATTTCAGAAGACTTATTTTGAAATAAATCTTTAATTTCTACACCAAATTCTTCTGCAATTTTTGGAATGAACTTGCTTTTTACATCATTTTTTCCACTTTCCCAATTTGCATAAGTGTTTTTGTCTATTCCTAAAACATCTGCTATACTCTGTTGTGAATGATTTGTTTTTTCTCTTATTTTTCTTAAAATCGACGATGCAGCCATTTGATTTTTTTTCAAATATATAAAAATACTTAAAAAGTAGGGTATAATTTGACTAATAATTATTGTTTGACCAAAATTTATTTTATTAGTTTTGAAACACAAATATTAACTGTATTTTTGTTTTACTATCAACTGCAGTGAAAATTTAATTAAAAAAAACTTAATATTTGTGAAATTTAATATTAATTTTAAAAATTTTTAAATTATGAAAAAAGTTTTTTTTACAGCTATGGTAGCTATTGTATTTAGCAGCATTTCGTTTGCAGTAACAAAAGAAGTGAAGAAAAAGGAAGTATTGAAAATGCAGGTCTACAAAGTTTATTGTGGTAATGTATATGGAGGTTCCTTTAGTTGTGATGGATGTGATGCTTTAGCTGTTGCTCACGCAATTTGTGGTTACTAATTTTAAATTTTATAAGCAAGGGATTAAACCCTTGCTTATTCATAACTATAAATAAAATATGAAAATGAAAAAAATAATTTGCATAATCTTTTGTGTTTCATTTGTTAATTGCTTTTCTCAAAAAGGACTTGTATGTTATGGCTATATTGAAGCATTAGCCGTAGGAAAAGCCAAAGGACCCGACAGTAATGCTTACATGGTTTTTAATAAGGAGCAATCATATTACGTCACCGCAAAAGACAGTTTGGAAAATGATAGAAATAAAAATGAACAAAAAATATATAAAAATGAAGAGGGAGGTGGCTCCATTTATAATGGTTTAAAAGTAAGTCCACAAGGTGATCAAGTAGCCTATCATATAAAAAAGCACACAATGTGGTCTAATTTACTTTATGTAGGTCAAATCTATGTTAAAGAAGTTGCGCCTGAGCAAAAATGGAACATAGAAAAAGAAACTAAAAAAATTGGTAAGTTTAGTTGTAAAAAAGCTACTGCATTTTTTAGAGGTAGAAATTATACGGCTTGGTTTACATCTGAAATTCCTCTACCCTTTGGACCTTGGAAATTAAATGGCTTACCAGGATTAATTTTGGAAGCTTATGATACAAACAAAAATGTATATTGGTATTTTAAAAGTGTAGAATATCCTTCAAATACAAAAGAAAAAATAATATATTTATCTATTACAAAAAAAGAAAAATTCAAAACTTATGAGGATTTCATTGAATTTAAAAATGAACAACAACAAAAAGTAAAAGATAAAAGCATATTGATGAAAAAACAATTTCCTGACATTCAAGTTGAATTACCTAAGCTAAATGAAATGTTTATAGAGAATGAATAAAATAATAATTTTATTACTCCTTTTTCCTTTTTCTCTTTTTGCCCAACAAATTACCTTCAAAGGAAAAATTATTGATAATCAAAACAGAAGCATCCAAAGTGCTTCTGTTTCAATTATTGACAATAGTGATAATAATTTGGGTTATAAGTATTCTGATGAAGATGGAAATTATTCAATCTCCTTTGAAAAATCAAATTTAGAAAAAATAATAATTGAA
>JAYUFJ010000441.1:0-3389 GCA_043738775.1 Flavobacterium sp.
TAGATGAAGAGGAAGAAGACTCGGAAGATGAGATAGATGGAGAATAAAGTTCAAATTTCAATATTAAAAATTAAATAAAAATGAAAATTAAAAATTTAATTATTGCAGGTACAATTTTAGTTTCTGTAATTACTTATGGGCAAAAAGAAGAATTAAAAAACTTAAAAAAAATCTATTTAAAAGAAGGCGTTAACGCTCAAGATATTGAAATTTATAAAACTAATATTACGCGATTAAACGCTGTTGCTAATGATGAAAGTGATGTAATTTATGCTAAATTTTTTAAAAGTGTAATTCCAGAATTGGAAATTAATTCATTGGGGAAAGACGCAACCCCAGCTCAAATAAATGAAATATTAACTCCTAAAGTCGTTATTTTATTAACAGAAGGATTAGGTGAAACAATGGATTATGAAAAAAAATCGGGAAAAAAAATGTTGATGGATAATATTGTTAAAGATATTGCCAAATTCAAACCGATTTTAGTAAACCAAGCTATTGCTTTAGGTGATTCAAAAAAATATAAAGAATCATCCATACTATTATATTCTATTTATCAAATGGATAAATCGGACGTTGAAAAATTATATTATGCAGCAAATTATGCAGTAAATGCACAAGAATATGATGATGCTTTAAAATATTACGAAGAGCTTAAAAAGGCAAAATATTCAGGTGAAAAAACGAATTATTTTGCCTATAATAAGGCTAGTGGTCAAGAAGAATATTTTAATACAAAAATTGACCGTGATAATTTTGTAAAAATTGGTACACATGAAAAACCACGTGACGAAAAAATCACATCGAAAAGAGGAGAGATTTACAAGAACATTGCTTTAATATTAGTTCAAAAAAATAAAACTGCCGAAGCCGTAAAGGCGGTTTCGGAAGCAAGAATTGAGAATCCAGATGATATGTCATTGGTTTTATCGGAAGCAGATTTATACTATAAACTGGGTGATATCGAAACTTATAAAATTCTTATAAATAGAGCATTGGATAAAAATCCGAATGATGCAGATTTATTATTTAATTTAGGCGTTGTTAGTGGAAATGCCAAACAAGTTGATGAAGCCGAAAAATATTATCGCAAAGCAATTTCTATAAAACCTGATTATGTAAATGCTTACATAAATTTGTCAGAAGTTTTGCTTCGTGCCGATGATAAAATTTTTAAAGAAATGAATAAACTTGGTACAACAGAAAAAGATAATAAAAGATACGAGGTTTTAAATGCTGATAGAAAGAAAATTTTTAATTCGGTTGTTCCTTTGTTAGAAAAAGCATTAACATTTGAACCAAATAATGAAGCTGCTGGAAAAACACTTATTAGTATGTACAAAGCTTTAGATCAAGGTGATAAAGCAAAGGCTTTAAAAACAAAAATGGGTTTTTAAAACTCTAATTTTGTAATAAAATACCCTATGATATTTAATTGTTATGGGGTATTTTTTTATAATATTTTTTTAATTACTCTCAGCTTGTGAGAATGTTTTTGGGTTGTTTCGTTATAAATTCCTAAATGATCCAAGCGGTCTATTCTAACCTTTCCACTAGCGTGAATGATGCAATTATTTTCTAAAATTATTCCAACATGAATAATTTTACCTTCGTCATTATCAAAAAAAGCTAAATCACCTGGCTCACTTTCTTCAATAAAACTTAAAACTTCACCTTGATTGGCTTGTTGCGAAGCATCTCTTAACAATTTATAGCCATTTAATTGGTAAACCATTTGAGTAAAACCCGAACAATCAATACCAAAAGGAGTTTTTCCTCCCCATAAATAGGGAGCATTTAAGTATAAAAAAGCAGTTTCAATTAAATTGGATTTTGATTTTAAACCAGTTGTTGATAAACCTTCAAAAATAAATTTATCAACATTAATAGAATCAAAATTTAAAAAAGATATTGAAGCACCAAGTGTAATAGGTAAGAGTAAACTAGTTTTATTTGTTACAAATTGAACTAAATCAAGATTATATTTTGGTTCTATTTTTGATAAAATTTCATAATCATTTTCACTTATTTCTTCAAACTGTTTGGTGTCAACCCAACCAGAATAGTTATCAAAATTCAATTTTATTTTGGACCATTGTTTGTTTTGTTCTAAAACTTCAAAATGCTCGCCAAATAAAACTTGAGAAACAATTTCGCTTTTATCACTATTTTCGTTTCTTAAAGGTATTATTGATAAATTACAAATGCCAAACATCTAAATGAATTAGAATTAAAATTACGATTTAATTTAGTTTATTAAGCCAATTCAATTACAATTGCACTTGCTCCACCACCACCATTACAAATAGCTGCTGCACCAATTTTGGCATTATTTTGTTGTAAAACATTAATTAAAGTTACTACAATTCGAGCACCAGAGCATCCAAGTGGATGACCCAATGAAACGGCTCCACCGTTAACATTAATTTTTTCGTTTGAAAGATTTAAAATTTTTGCATTGGCCAAACCAACTACCGAAAAAGCTTCATTGAATTCAAAAAAATCCACTTCATCAATAGTTAGGCCTGCTTTTTTTAAAGCTTTAGGCAATGCTTTTGCTGGTGAAGTTGTAAACCATTTTGGTTCTTGAGCTGCATCTGCATAACCTTTAATGTAAGCCAAAGGTTTTAAACCTAATGAAAAAGCTTTCTCTTCGCTCATTAATATTAATGCTGCAGCACCATCATTTATAGTTGAGGCATTAGCAGCAGTTACAGTTCCATCTTTAGTAAAAACTGGGCTCAATATCGGAATTTTATCTAATTTTACATTCGTAAATTCTTCATCTTTATCAACTATTATTGAATCACCTCTTCGTTGAGGAACTGCTACAGAAACTATTTCATTTTCAAATTTTCCAGAATTAGACGCATTAGCACTTCTTTCGTAAGATTGTATTGCGTAATTATCTTGCTCTTCTCGAGATATTTTATATTCGGTAGCGCATAAATCGGCACAAACTCCCATTGCATTATTGTCATAAGCATCGGTTAAACCATCTTTTTGCATACCATCAATTAATGATGTTGGACCAAATTTAACTCCATTGCGTAAATTAACATAATGCGGAATCAAACTCATATTTTCCATTCCACCAGCAACAACAATTTCTGAATCGCCAGCTAATATTGCTTGTGTACCCATCATTATTGCTTTCATCCCAGAAGCGCAAACTTTATTTACAGTTGTACATGAAACATCGTTTGATAACCCAGCAAAAAGTGCTGCTTGACGTGCTGGTGCTTGACCAACTCCTGCTTGAACAACATTTCCCATAATTACTTCATCTACCAAATTTGAATCTAAATTTATTTTTGATAAAGCCCCTTTTATAGCAGTAGCTCCCAATTGAGATGCTGTAACAGTTGATAAAGCTCCCATAAAACTTC
>JAYUFJ010000442.1:0-3354 GCA_043738775.1 Flavobacterium sp.
ACCATTTTATTCCTAAACAATTTTCAGTAAAAAAAGTTATTTCTTTATCAATTAATAAAAAAGAGATGAATAATTTTTATGATGATGCAATGATTCAACAAATAAAAAACTCATACATTTATGAACTTTCAGGAGGTGAGCTTCGATATTTGGAAATAAAAATAGTTTTATTTAATGATTCGCAATTTGTTTTTTTAGATGAACCCTATAATGGATTATCCCCAATAATGGTTTCTAAAATTAATGACATTATTAATAACTCTACCAAAAAAGGAGTTTTAATTACGGATCATAATTATAATGAAATAATCAAAATTTCAACAAAAATTGTATTAATGAAAGAAGGAAAAACTTTTCCTATTAAAGATTTAAACGAACTTGTCGAAAGAGGATATTTAACAAAAAAATAAATAATTCATGAGGAATATATTAATAATTACAGTGCTTATAATGCTACCATAACGCTCTGTTGCTCAATCTGATTTTCAAAATTTATTAAAAAGTGGTGAAATTTTAATTAATGGATTAAGTTTTATAAAAAGCAATAAAGCTAAAACAGATTCTAAAACTGTAGAAAATTTTTGTGTTAAAAATAAACTATCCGATAAAATTACTTTTAAATTAATTGGTAAAGATATTGATGGAGCTGATGTAACTAAAGAATTAGTGATTCAAAAAGAAGGTAAAGTATGTATTTTTAATTTACCAAAAGGTGTTTGGGCTTACGAAATTGATTTGGCTAACAAAGATGTTTACAAAAAAGGGGAATATAAAATTGAAGATGAGCTTGTGATAACTGTTAAAGATTAAACATAAAACCCCGCAGTGAAATTGAATTTTTTATATTTCATAAAGTTCAATAACTAAAAGCATCACTCAATAATCCATAACAAGACTGGTTTTTCAACATCTTTAAGTTTAGCATCCAAAACAGCAAAAAAATCCAATGAAACCGCAGGACAGCCCCAACTTAATGCAGTTACTTCGGGATATACTTCGGTATTAGAAACTGCTTCCCACGAATGCAAAACAATTACTCTTTGTTCGGCATTTTTGTTGTTTTTTTCTAAGCCTTGCAACCAGTATTTGGTGTGGCAACCCCAACTTGAATAATCTCGTTTTCCAATTTTATATTTTCCTTTCATCGAGCAATGACTGTCGTTTTTGGTATCAAATTTAGCTTTTTCCCATTTATCCGGATTTTCGCTTAAAATATCACAACTTCCGTGGGTTACTAGGTTTTGATTGGTTATTTTATTTTGTTTAAAATCATAAACAAAAAACCTATTTTTTCCAGAATGAATGCTAAAATCTAATAAAAAATAAAAATCTTGATTATAGTTTTTTGATTTACAAAATGCTAATGCTTCAGTGTTTTTTAATGAATAATCTTTCAAAACATTTATTTTGGAAACATTGTTACAACAAAAAAAAGGTATTAATAAAACCAATAGTGTTTTTTTCATTTTTATGATTTAATTACAAATCAAAATTATGAATTTTATTTTAATATTAGCTTTAAATACAAAGCTTTATAGATTTATAAAATAACAAAAAAGTTAAATTTGTCCTAATTGTAAATTTAAATTGCAATAAATTATCTTAAAAAAATGTTTTAATTTACTAACCAATACACTTTAAAAAATGAAAAAAACAATTTTAGCATTTTCATTGTTGGCAAGTTTTGCAACAGTGTGTGCGCAAGAAACAAAAAAATTAGATTCTAGTAAAGCCGAAGTTAAAAAAGAAGTTGTAAAAAAAGCTCCAGTTATATCTGAAAAAGCTGAAGAACAAAAAATGGAAGCCGAAAAAAAAGCAAAAATGCTTGCTAAAGAAGCAAAACTTCGAGAAAAAGGAGAAGCTAAACCTCAATAAAATTGAGCCTAACTTTTTTAAAAAGTCTTAATTATAAATTAGTCTCAACTTTTGGGTTAAGTATAAATTTATAGTTAAGGCTTTTACTATTTATATAATTTATTTTAAACCTTTTATAAAATTTGTAGTCTTAAATAAAATTATATTTTTATGAACTCAAGTAATTTATGGTCGTTGCGATTGGGGTTTTCAAGTAAACAATCGGATAAAATTGAGAAATTGGGGATTTCTAATTTTTTAAAACAATCATTTGAATCAAAATTTGAAACCAATTTACCTAATTTTTTAATTGATGATCCGAAAACATTAGCTGAATTAAAAGAATTTAGAGAAAAAATTAAAAGTGCCGCAACTGATGAGCAAAAAAAAGTTTTAAAAAAACAGATTCAAAACGCAATAGAACTAAAAAAATGGTGGATTGAAAAAATGCAAAATGATGATTTTCCTTTAAGAGAAAAAATGGTTTGTTTTTGGCACAATCACTTTGTAGCAACTTCACAAAAAGTAAAAGTTAATTATTGGATGTATCAACACAATATGATTTTACGTGAAAATGCTTTTGGTAATTTTAAAGAATTAACAAAAAAAATTATTAAAACAAATGCAATTGTAAAATACCTTGATAATACAGACAATAGAGTTGGGAAAATAAATGAAAATTTAAGTCGTGAATTGCTAGAATTGTTTACTTTGGGTTTCGGAAATTATACTGAAAATGATATTAAACAAGGAGCAAAAGGATTGGCGGGTTTAAATTTAGGTGAAGAAAATGCAATTTATCGTCCACGTTTACAAGACAATGACGAAATTACTTATTTTGGAAAAAAAGGTAATTTCAAAATTGATGAAATGATTGATATTATTTTTGAACAAGAAGCAATTCCTTATTTAATTACCCGAAAAATTTTGAAATGGTTTGTTTACGACCATCCAAACGAAGAATTGGTAACCTATTATGGCAATTATTTTAGAAAAATAAATTTTGAAATAAAGCCGTTGTTAACTAAAATTTTCAATGAAGAGTTTTCAAAAAACAATGCTGGTAGCAAAATTAAAGATCCATTAGTATATATATTGCAATTAATTAATGAATTATCAATAAGTGATTTACAACCCGGAGTTATTGCCTATTTTTTAAACCAACAAGGTATGGATTTGTTTAATCAAGTAAATGTAAAAGGTTGGGATGGAGGTAATTCGTGGTTGACTTCGCAAAATTATTTGCAACGAAACAATACTGCCGATTTATTTTGTAGTGGTAAAACACTAAAAAGAAAAGTATTAAAATCGCAAGAAGAAATGAATACAGAAATGCAACCCGAAATGGAAATGAAAACCATAGATGTAAAAGTAAATTGGGATAAAAACGGTACTACAAATAAACAAATTATTACCGATTTAAGTAATCGATTGCTTTTTAATGTAGATGAAAATGTACAAAAAGATATGGAAGCCGTTTTAAAATACGATTTTAATCCC
>JAYUFJ010000443.1:0-3352 GCA_043738775.1 Flavobacterium sp.
AGATTTCCAGCATTGCAAAAAATTAAAAATAACGATATTGTAGTATTCAACTGGCCTGCAGATACATTGTATAATATGTACAAAGAAACCAAAATTAGATACGACAAACCCATCGATAAAAAAACCAATTATGTAAAACGATGCGTGGGTATTCCTGGCGATTCATTGCAAATAAAAAACGGTGATGTTTACATAAATGGCAAAAAACTTATTTTACCAGAACGTGCAAAACCTCAGTTTTTTTATACCGTTAAAGTCAAACAACCTTTTGAATATTCACAATACATTACCGAAGATTCTTTTTTACAAAAATACAATATTAAAGAAGCACAGGGGCTTTATGTTATAGAATCGAAACTTTGGGATAACAACGTAATTAAAAAATTTATTACCGATAATAATGCCAATTTAACAGAAATTTTAAGGGATTCAACTTTAGTTACAGTGGGTATTTCTGGAAAATTCACATCAGAAATGTTTGAAAAATTACACATGTCGGTTTCACGAAATGTAGCAAATATAAATTTAACTTCTGAAAAATTTAATGAACTAAAATCGGATTCAAATATACTTTCGTTAAAACAATACATTAATGGCGAATCTGATGAAGTTTTTCCTAAAAATCCGAAATTACATTGGGGAATTGATAATTATGGACCAATTTACATTCCGAAAGCGGGCAAAACAGTTGCTTTAACAACTGAAAGTTTACCTTTTTACAAAAAAATAATTACCGAATATGAAGGTAAAAATAAAGTTAGCACCCAAGGAAATGATGTATATGTTAATGGAGTAAAAACACCAACTTACACTTTTAAACAAGATTATTTTTGGATGATGGGAGACAATCGTCATAATTCATTAGATGCACGATTTTTTGGTTTTACCCCAGAAGATCACATAGTAGGAAAACCAATTTTTATTTGGATGAGTATTGATGGAATTAATGATGGAATTAAAAACTGGAGCATTCGATGGGACCGATTATTTACAACAGTTGATGGCGAAGGACAGCCGCAATCCTATTTTAAATACTTTTTAATTGCTTTGGCGTTGTACTTTGGTTTTGACTATTTTTGGAAAAAGCGAAAAGCAAAAAATGAAACGGTTTAATTAGTTTCAACAATGTATGAAAATTCTTCTACAACCCACTTATTTTCCGTCTGTTAGTAATTTTGTTGCTTTAGTTCAAGCCCAAACTATAACATTTGAAATTGATGATAATTATCAAAAACAAACCAACAGAAATCGAACTTATATTTATAGTCCGAATGGTTTGCAAATGCTAAATATTCCAACAAAGCATTACAAAGGAAGCCATCAAAAAACTAGAGATATTAAAATCGAAAACGAATTCAATTGGCAAAAACAGCATTTTAAATCACTAGAATCAGCGTATCGAAGTTCGCCATTTTTTGAATATTTTGAAGATGAAATAATGCCTATTTTCAACAAAAAACATACTTTTTTGTTAGATTTAAATTTTGAAACAATCAATTTTGTTTTAAAATGTTTACGATTACAAACTAATTATACAAAAACAGTCGAATATTTTCACGAAGTAGATTATTCCGATTTTAGATATCTGGCTAACGGAAAAAAAGATATTTCTAGTTTTGAAACTTATCCACAAGTATTTCAAGAAAAAGTGGGTTTTTTAAATAATTTATCTGTTTTAGATTTAGTTTTTAACGAAGGGAAATTTGCATTGGAATATCTTAAAAATCAAAAAATATAAGTCTGTTTTACCAAACTGCTTCAATTAATTTCTTTATATTGATTTAAAATCCAAAATTGTTTACACATTAAATCGAAAGTGCATCACATCACCATCTTTAACAATATATTCTTTTCCTTCAACTTTTAATTTTCCAGCTTCTTTTACTTTGGCTTCTGTTTTAAAATTCACGAAATCTTCATAAGCAATAACCTCGGCACGAATAAATCCTTTTTCAAAATCGGTGTGAATTACTCCAGCAGCTTTTGGTGCAGAATCGCCCACGTTTATAGTCCAAGCACGAACTTCTTTTACACCAGCTGTAAAGTAAGTTTGTAAGTTTAAAAGTTTGTAAGCCGCACGAATTAAAACAGCCGAACCAGGTTCTTTTAAACCTAAATCTTCCAAAAACATTTGACGTTCTTCATAGGTTTCTAATTCAGTAATATCGGCTTCGGTACCAACAGCTAAAACTATTACTTGGGCGTTTTCATCTTTAACTAAATCACGAACTTGGTCTACATATTTATTTCCAGTTGCAGCAGATTCTTCATCAACATTACAAACGTATAAAACAGGTTTGTTGGTAATTAATTGAAATTCTTCCATCAAAATTTCTTCATCGTTATTTAATAGAGTAATTGTTCTAGCCGATTTTGCTTGTAATAAAACTTCTCTAATTCTATCTAAAAGTGCTTTTTCAGTTTGGGCTTCTTTATTACCAGTTTTAGCGGCACGATTTACTTTTTCTAAACGTTTTTCAACGGTTTCTAAATCTTTTAATTGCAACTCAATATCAATGGTTTCTTTGTCACGAATTGGGTTTACATTGCCATCAACATGAATAATATTGTCGTTATCAAAACAACGCAAAACGTGAATAATGGCATTACATTCGAGAATGTTTCCTAAAAATTGATTTCCCAATCCTTCGCCTTTACTTGCTCCTTTTACCAAACCAGCAATATCAACAATGTCAACCGTTGCCATTTGCACTTTCTCGGGTTTTACCAATTCTTCTAATTTGTTAATTCTCGGATCTGGAACGTTTACTACGCCAATATTGGGTTCTATGGTACAAAACGGAAAGTTGGCACTTTGAGCTTTTGCATTGGACAAACAATTAAATAGAGTCGATTTTCCTACGTTTGGCAATCCTACAATTCCTGCTTTCATATCTCTTTGATTTTTTTTATGGATGATATGTAACGCAAAAGCGTTTCATTATATAAGTTGTTTTTAAAAGTGTGCAAATATAGTTTAAAAGACACAAAGTTTCAAAATTTTCAGTTTTACGATAAAAAAAATATAAAACTTTAAACTATATTTGTTTAACTAACTAAAACAATAATTTATTATGAAAAAAAATACAGTATTTCTATTTTTATTTGCTTTTTATTCAACTTTTTCTCAAAACGGAAAAACTCAAAAAGTTAAAGATAGCACCGAAACACTTCAAGAAGTTCAAATTGTAGGCGTAGGTTCGCGAAGTACAAAAAGAACTGTTTTAAATTCGGCTGTTCCTATTGACATTATTAACGTAAAAGATGTTACTACACAAAGTGGCAAAGTAGAAATTAATGAATTGTTACAGTATGTAGCACCTTCATTTAATGCAAGTAAACAATCAGGATC
>JAYUFJ010000444.1:0-9246 GCA_043738775.1 Flavobacterium sp.
CATCTGTTAAAAATTTTAAATTATTTTTCATTACAAATTTAAACGAAATCTATATTTTGAAAAAACAGATTTACATTTTTTTAACTTTTAAATATAAGAAACTGCTTTTTAATTAGAGTTTGGTAATTTTAAATAACTTTTTCGAAACTATTTTTTTAGTTTTGTAAAAAATAAGTCGCAAATTAACGCCTTTGAAATTCAAAATTGATACTTTGAAAGTTTATAACAAATACAATTTTTACAAACATACTTTTTGCATTTTTAAGCAAGTCGATTTATCTTACCTATCGAATTTACAACTCAATTTCAAAAGTGAATCAGGTAGTGAATATTATTTTATAGAAACGGGTGTTTATCGAAAATCCAATCATTGGGGTAGAGTTGCAAACTGTAAATGGCGGCTCATTAATAATAATGAAAGTGATAATGAATGTAAAAATGAAAGTAGATTAAAAATTGGTTTTGCCAATTGGTCTGATTTTTATTGGGACAATGAATTTGAGAAAATATATTATTTAGAAGTTAATTTTGATAAAAAAGAGGTAAATTTACAACATAAAAACAATTGTAAGGTTCCAGAAACTATTTTTAAATCGGCTCCAGAAGTTTCAAAACAGTTATTACAAGTTCGAAATTTGTTAAAAACTGATGTTTGGGCAAAACATTTTAATCAAGAAATTTCGGTTTTAAGAAAACAAATTATTGATAAATTATTGAATACTAATAAATCACTGCAAGAAATTAAACACAATTTATTATGTTAAACTTGAAATAAATTATTTATGTTTTGTTTTATTAACTTTAAAGGGAGCTAATGCTAGGTTTTCACTTTCCACCATTTTAACCACCCAAATCCCTAAGCAAGCCCCTATTATACCCAAGCAACCCATAAAAATCCAGTTGGTTTGATAGCTAAATTTGTCGATTATACTAGTGCCCACTTTAGCACTTAAAATGTGAGCTAAGCTAAAACTCATTGTAAAAATTGCCATATAACGACCTTCGTGTCCTTTAGGTGCGCGACTCATTGCAAACGAATTTGAAAAAGGAAAAGCAAACATTTCTCCAAAAGTCATAAATAAAATCATTATTAAAAGGCTACCAATCCAAAAATTTAAAAGTAAAGCAAACAAACTTAGCGCCATAGCTAAACAGCCTAAAGTAACAACTTTTACTTTGTTGATTTTATTGCGCTCGATGTAACTTACAATCGACATTTCAAGTAAAAATATGATGGCTCCGTTGATAGTTAAAACTAATCCTGTTTGAAATTCGGTTAAATCGAATTGTACTTTATAATATAAAGGCATAGTTGTAAGTAACTGAAAAAATAAAATACCTGTAATTAAGCAACTTATTAAAAACACCCAGAACGGACGGTCTTTAAAAACCGATTTTCGTTCTATTTCAATTATTGGATTTTTTACTTCAATTGGTTTTTTTCGTTCTTTTACTAAAAGAGCAAATATCAAAATGGCAATTATACAAGTTGCACCGTCGGTAATAAAAAGTCCTTTATAGCTAAAATTCATAATTATTAATCCACCCAAAGCAGGACCTAAACCAAAACCCAAATTAATTGCCAATCGAACTAATGTTAACGATTTAGTTCTATTTTCGGGTGTTGCATAAGCATTTAGCGATACAAACATTGCTGGTCGATACATATCTGAAATAACCATAATTGTAAACATACTTATACATAAGCCCGTAAAACTTGTTACATATTGAATTATAAAAAAAAACAATCCGCTTGTAAACAAGCTAAAAATCATTATTTTATAATAGCCAATTTTGTCCGATAATTTTCCTCCCAACCACGAACCTACCATTGACCCAAAGCCAAAACAAACCATTATGGAACCCACATCAACTACCGAAAATTTTAAATCTTCGTGAAGGTATTTTGTCAAAAAAGGCAAAACCATTGTTCCAGCACGATTGATAAAGGTTACGAAAGCCAAAATCCAAATTTCTCTAGAAAAACCTTTAAAATTATTAATATAACGGTAAAAAGCAGTTTTAAACATTTAAATTTTCTTGTTTTGCAAAGGTAACAACTTTAAACTATTAAACTTTTTTAAACCTTAATTTATTTAAGGGTAAACCTTAAACTTTTATACTATTTTTGCTCAATGAAATTTTTCAATTTACATACACATAAATCGACAAATAATTCTGAAATATTAGAGTTAGTTAATCAATATCCTTTTGAGTTTGATGATACAATACCGTTTTATTCAATCGGAATTCATCCGTGGTTTATTAATGAAAATCGAGTTGAATCGGATTTAAAAACTATAGAACAAAAATTACAACTCAATGGATGTTTGGCTCTTGGCGAATGCGGGTTGGATAAGCGTATTAAAATTTCTATAGCTTTTCAAATGGAAGTTTTTGAAAAACAAATTGCTTTGGCAGAAAAATATAAAAAACCAATAGTTTTACATATAGTTGCTGCTTTTGATGAATTAATTGCATTAAAAAAGCGTTTAAATATTTCGGTACCAATGATAATTCACGGATTTTCTAAAAACGAACAAGTTGCTAAACAATTAATTGACAATGATTTTTATTTATCATTTGGAAAATATTTATTACAAAATCCAGATTTAGAAAACGTTTTTAAATCAATCCCAAATCAAAGTTTTTTTTTAGAAACCGATACAATTGATGAATCTTTAGAAGATATTTATAAATTGGCAGCAAAATATAAAGAAATTGAAATTTCTGAAATTCAAAAAATTATAAATTCAAATTTTTTAAAAGTTTTTAATTATTCTAAATCCTAAATCAAAAAAATACTAAATTAGTAATGGCAAAATGGCAAGAAAGAGCCCAACTTTTATTTAAAGAAGAAGGCCTAAAGAATTTAAAAAAATCGAGTGTTTTAATTGTTGGAGTTGGCGGAGTAGGTTCGTTTGCAGTAGAGTTTTTAGTGCGTTCTGGTGTTGGCAACATTACAATTGTTGATGGTGATGATGTAGATGTTACAAACATAAACCGACAATTGCCAGCCTTGCATTCAACAGTTGGAAAATTTAAAGTTGATATTGTTGGCGATAGGTTGATGGATATAAATCCAGAATTAAATTTAACTAAGATTAAAGAATTTTTAACTCCAGTAAGGGCTTTTGAAATTGTTTCAGAACATTTTGATTACGTTTTAGATTGTATCGACAGCGTAACACCAAAGTTAAATTTGATTTTGGGAGCCAAACGAAAACGAGTAAAAATAATCTCAAGTATGGGAGCAGGCGGAAAAATGGAAGCCGCGAAGGTAAAAGTATCCGATATTGGAAATACAACAAATTGTATGTTTGCCAAAACCATAAAAAAACGCTTAAAAGAACACAAAGTAGACAAATTAAAAGTAGTTTTTTCGTCTGAAATTCAAGACGAAACTAGTTTAAAATTAACCGACGGAAGCAATTATAAAAAATCATTTTATGGAACAAATAGTTATATGCCAGGGCTTTTTGGACTTTATATGGCCGAAGCCGTTATTCGATATTTGATTTTAAAGAAAGACTAAATCGTTTTATCAATAATTTAGTATCCTAAAATTCTTTCAAATACAATAAAAAAATATGATAAAAACAGTAATCTTTGATATGGACGGAGTAATTGTAGATACAGAACCTGTTCATCATTATGCTTTTGTAAAACATTTTAATAAATTAAACATTGAGGTTTCACCAGAAATGTATGCTTCATTTACTGGAAATTCAACTAAAAATGTATATCAAAAAATAAAAAATCATTTCAATTTAACAAATAAAATTGATGATTTGGTTAACACAAAACGAGAACTTTTTAATGATGCTTTTGATAAAAAAGAGGATTTATTTTTGCTAGATGGTGTTGAAAATTTGATTAAGGATTTGCATCAAAACGGGATACAATTAATTTTAGCATCTTCATCTGCAAATGTTACTATTGAGCGAATTTTTAATCGATTTAATTTAAACAAATATTTTACTCATAAAATTTCGGGTGAAGATTTTGAAAATTCCAAACCAAATCCTGCTATTTTTCAACACGCCATTTTTTTATCAAAAACTCCAAAAGAAAATTGTATCGTTATTGAAGATAGTACAAATGGGATTAAAGCTGCTAAAGCCGCAGAAATATATTGTATTGGTTATGATAGCGTAAATTCTAAATTACAAGATTATTCTTTGGCAGATGAGGTTGTTACTGATTTTAGAGAATTGAGTTTTGAAATAATAAAAAACATTAAAAATTAAACCTCCCGATTAGGCAAAGTATGCTTTTCTACAATTCGTTTTCCATCAATTTTAACTTCGTCAACTTTACGCATATTCCAAAAAAATTCACTTGAAAAGCGTCGTGATTCCTCCAAGTTTACTATCGGAAACGGATAATCTCGCCCAATTTCAAAGTTATAAAGCATTTGCTCAATTGGTGTAAGTTTCCAAGGTTCGTGAACAAATTCTGGTGGTATTGATGCCAATTCAGAAACCCATTTTTTAATAAAAACTCCATCAGCATCGTGTTCGTAGGAATTTTTAACCGGATTGTAAACTCGTAAAGTATTTATTCCGGTAACACCAGCTTGCATTTGAATTTGTGGGTAATGAATTCCAGGTTCAAAATCAAGAAATTGTTGGGCTAAGTGTGGACTACAATTTTGCCAAGGCTGAAACAAATGATGTGTATAAAAAGAAACTAGTAAGGCACGCATTCTAAAATTTAAATAACCAGTTGAATTGAGGCAACGCATACAAGCATCTACAAGCGGAACACCAGTTTTTCCTGATATCCAAGCGTTATGATAGTCGGGTACAACCTTTTGATTTAAGTTTCTGTAGCCTTTATTTACAGCTATAAATTCCATTTCACATTCCATTTCAAATTTTTGAATAAAATGGGCTTGCCAACGTAGTCGCGAAGCAAAATTATCAATTTGACGTACGTTTTTATTTTTATCCCTATATTCCATCGCCTTATGGCAAATTTGTTTCATTGATATATTTCCCCACGCAATGTATGGCGAAAGTCGACTGCAACCTTTTCGAGCCAATTCGGGTTTGGAAATATGTTTACTGTAATTTACAACCCGCTCTTTTAAAAACGAATTTAAATACCGAAACCCAGTTTGAGTACCACCTTTTTGAAAAGGTAAATTTTTATTGGTTTCAAGTGAAACAACCTTGAATTTAGATTCAAATTGCTTGAAATCAATACCTTTTATAAATGATTTTTCGGTTGGCAAAAAAGGGTATTGATCCAAATCCATAAAATCAGTCCAATTGTCTTTCCAGTTTTTTCGGTTTAATATTCCCCGATTTACACCATTTGTAACATATTCATTCCAAATTATTTGGTTAGTTTTGCAAAATTTTTTAACGGCTTTGTCTCGATCATAAGTGAGTTTAATTCCCGTTTCTTGATGTGAAAATAGTTGGTTTATTTTGATTACTGAATTTATCTTTTCAAGTGCCGAAATTACTTCATCTTCAACAACTAAAATTTTTGCGTTTTGAAGTTTCAAGGTTTGATTTATATTTTCTAAAGACTGCTTTACAAAATCAAAATGACGTGTAGAATAATGATAATCATTTAAAATTGAGGGTTCAAAAATATATAAGAATAAAATTTTTTTATCCGATTGCAATGCCCTAAAAACGGATTCGCTATCGAAAAGGCGTAAATCTCTTTTAAACCAAATGATATTCATTTATTTATTTTATTTTAATAAATAAATGTAATTTTTTCATTTTGAATTAATTCTTTTTTTAACAAATACTTTGATTTTAATTAACTTTTAAATTATAATTTCAACAGAATAAATTGTTGATTAATTACAGCAAAATTTATAAATTTGTTTTTAAAAATAATATTTTGAAAAGAGAAGTAATAGAAACAAAAGACGGTTCAACAACTATTTTTTTTCCTGAAATAAATGAAACGTATCATTCAAAGTTTGGCGCTATTCAAGAAGCCTATCATGTTTTTATAAAAATGGGATTCGATAATTTAAAACAAAAATCTATATCAATTTTAGAAATCGGTTTTGGTACAGGTTTGAATGCATTTATCACTTTTTTAGAAGCAAAAAAAACAAATAAAACCATTAATTATGTTGGGGTTGAAGCCTTTCCTGTTTCATTAGATGAAATTTCTAAAATGAATTATGTAACAAAATTAGATGCAATTAAAGATGAAAATATATTTAATGAAATGCATTCAACGAAATGGAATGAAAAGTTTAAATTATCGGATAATTTTTTATTAACTAAACGAAATCAATTTTTTCAAGAAATTAATGATATTAATTCATTTGATTTAATTTATTTTGATGCTTTTGGTTATCGAATAGAACCTGAATTGTGGTCAATTGAAATTTTTAAAAAAATGTATAATGCTCTCAAGCAAAATGGAATTTTGGTTACTTATGCTTGCCGAAGTTCAATAAAAAACGATATGATAAATTTAGGTTTCAAAGTTGAAAAATTGCAAGGTGCACCCGGAAAGCGAGAAATGTTAAGGGCAACAAAAGTTTAACATTAGCAATCGTTTTTTTTAACTTTATTTTTTGTTATCGAATGTTTTAAAAGCATAAATTTGTTTAAACATCTGTTAAAAAAGATAATCAAATATTTGTATTTTAACCACAAAACTAGTATTAATGTCACGAAAAATTTATGATTATTCGAAAATGGTTTTAGAGAGGGTTAGTTTCGACGCCCAACTTTTTGCAAAAGAACTTCAAAAAGCATTACTTCTACTTTTACCGTTTGAAATTGAAGAATTAACGGAATGGCTCATCAATTTTACAAACGAAAAGCCCGAATTAAGGCCTTCATTATTACTTATCGAAAAATAAATTCATAAAAAAAGAAACTTAAAGGTTTCTTTTTTTATGAATAACAATTATCATTTTAGAATTGCTTTTTTAAGTTCTTTAAAATATTATTTTAATGGTTTAGGACTAACAATTTCAACATTTTGAAAAGTAATTGCACCTTTAACTACTCCGGCAATTGTGCTGCGTAAAGCGTTAATAATATGAATTTTAAGCTCTGTTTTTGGGTATATTAAGCTTACTTCACGTGCTGGTTTTGGTGTAACAAATTGCCGTAATTTAGTTCTGTCTTTTTCATTTAAATTTAATGTATGCAAATAGGGTAGTAGTGTTGTTCCCAAACCTTCGTCTGCCAGTTTAATTAAAGTTTCAAAACTACCGCTTTTTATTTGAAAATGACTTGAATCAATTTCTGTCCTATTTTTACATAAATTTAAAATACTATCACGAAAACAATGTCCATCTTGTAAAAGTAATAATTCGTTTAAATTTAAATCATCAATTAAAATTTCTTTTTTAGTGAACGATTCATGATTTTCGGGAATATAGGCTACAAAGGGCTCAAAGTAAAGTACAATCTCTTTAATTTTTTCTTCATTTAAAGGCGTTGCAGCAATTGCTGCATCTAAATGACCATTGTTTAATTTAGAAATAATATCGTTAGTATTTAACTCTTCGATAATCAATTTAACTTTTGGATACTTTTTTATGAAATTATTTAAAAACATTGGTAAAAGTGTGGGCATTACTGTCGGAATAATTCCTAATCTAAATTCACCTCCAATAAATCCTTTTTCTTGTTGAACGATATCTTGAATTCTATCGGCTTCGTTTACTATATTTTTGGCTTGATTCACAATTTTATGACCAATTTCTGTCAGTTGAATTGGCTTTTTGGTTCGGTCGAATAATTTAATTTGTAATTCTTCCTCTACTTTTTGAATTTGCATACTTAAAGTGGGTTGGGTAACAAAGCATTTTTGAGCTGCTAACGTAAAATTTTTGTTTTCGGCTACTGCTAAAACATATTGAAGCTGGGTGATTGTCATTTTATAGAATTTTATTATACAAATATAAAAACTATAAGTTAAATCTATTATGAATTGTATTAATTTTAAGAATTTAAAATTAATTAATCAAGGTTTTCATTGAAAGCCGATGGTAATAATTGAGGTATAAACCGAATACAAATTGGTAACAATAAACTGCCTCCCGGAAGCATAAAAATTGCAAACGAAGGAATTGTTTTAAAAATATCAAGTAACTGTTTTTTAACTTTCTTTTTTTCGGCTTTGTTTAAATCACGTTTTGTTGATTGATGTAAAAGTGCAACTAGTTCCTTACTCTCTTTGAGTTCTTTAATCAATCGTAATTTATTTCTATTTAAAAGTGTTGTTATATTTTCGGTTGTATTATCATAAAAATGTTTTACTGGATTCGAAAAATTTAAATACGGAATCTCTTTTTTATATTTAGTTATAAATTCGTCAATTTCTTGACTACTTTCTTTGCAAAACGAATTATCAACACCTAAAATTTCGGTTATTTTTTCTAAAAAATAAACTTCTTCATTTTCAATTTTTCCATCGCTCCAAAGTGCCATAGCTGAAATATCAATAAGGTAGAACTTCTCAAAATCATCATTAAATTTTGTAAATGGAAGAGAATTCAAATCTATTTTATTTTCGTTTTGAATTAAATCTGAAAATTTTGAATAACGAACCGAAGCTTCAAATAATTTAATTAATAAATCATCATGAGAACTTTTATTGGTTTTAACTTTTAATGAAAGTAATGCCAAACTAATTACTATTTCTTCTGTTTTTTTTAAATAAGAAATTGAAATATCTTCATCGGATAAATATTTTTTAAAAGCTAAAACATCCAAGAATAAGAGGGCATTGGTAATTATGTGCGAAAAACTCTTGCTTATAGTATCTTTATTTGTTTGAATGCGCGAGTTTAATATGTTTTCGATAACATCTTTATCCGAAGGTGGTAAAATTTTATCTAATAAACTAAACCCTTTTGGGGAAATTAAATGATAAAAAGAGATTACTT
Source organism: Flavobacterium sp. (assembly GCA_043738775.1). Taxonomy (GTDB): domain Bacteria; phylum Bacteroidota; class Bacteroidia; order Flavobacteriales; family Flavobacteriaceae; genus Flavobacterium. The sequence continues at coordinate 8,894 of JAYUFJ010000444.1, forward strand.
TTTTTATAAATTTTTCTGGCTCATTACTTTTTGTTGAAAAACAAAAAACATTGAATAATGTTGATAATAACGATAATTTAAAAACTTCATCTGTTTTTAGTTTATCAATTTCTATGTTTGAATTTGAATTTACACCAACACTATATCCGTAAATTAAACCAGTTTTACGAATGTTTTTATAAAGTTGTAACGAATTAATGGGTTGATAATTAGGCTCGTTTTGTTGAAAAAATTTTTCAATCCAGCCATTTGCCGACGGGTTAATCATTTTTTTGTTTTATCGAATTATACCTGAACAAGCTACTCTTGCTCCAGCATTTCCTGTTGGTTGGGTTGTAAAATCGTCTTCTCCT
>JAYUFJ010000445.1:0-3343 GCA_043738775.1 Flavobacterium sp.
TTTAAACTTCATCACTAGTAAAAGTAGTAAAAATTTTCTTTTTAAATGGTCGAATAATTAATCGCCCTTCACGATCAAAACGAATGTAATTGTAAACCCAATTTAAAAAAACTACGGCTTTGTTTTTAAATCCAATAAGAGAAAAAAGGTGTACAAACATCCAAACGAACCAAGCAAAAACACCACTAAAATGATATTTTGGTAAATCGACTACTGCTAAATTGCGTCCTATTGTTGCCATTGAACCTTTATCATTGTATTTAAATGGCTGCAATGTTTTATTATTTATTAAGTTAATTATATTTTTACCCAACAAATCGCCTTGTTGCAAAGCGGGTTGCGCCATCATTGGATGCCCTTGCGGATATAATTCGGTTTCCATTGATGCAATATCGCCAATTGCAAAAATATTTTCATACCCTTTTACTTGGTTGAATTGGTTTACACGAATTCGTTCTACTTTTTCAACCAATGCATTACTGTTTAATCCTAAAATTGGAGCACCTTGAACGCCCGCTGTCCAAATTACAGTTGCGGTTTCAAAAGTTAAATCGGAATTAGTTGTTATTGTTTTTCCGTCATAATTAGTTACTCGAACGTTTTTCCAGATAGTTACTCCTAAGTTTTCAAGAAATTTTTGTGCACTTTTTGAAGACGCTTCGCTCATTGTATTTAAAATTCGGTCGCCGCTTTGAATAAGATTAATTTGCATTTTGGCAATGTCCAAGTCGGGATAATCTTTTTGAAGAATAGCCTTTTTCATTTCGGCCAATGCACCGGCAAGCTCAACTCCTGTTGGCCCCGCTCCTACTAAAACAAAATTAATTAAACTATTTTTTTCAACATTATCTGTTAACAAAACGGCTTGTTCAAAATTTTCTAAAATTAAACTTCTAATATTTAACGATTGCGGAATTGTTTTCATACTCATTACATTACGCTCGATTTCTTTATTTCCAAAAAAATTTGTTTTTGAACCTGTTGCCAAAATCAAATAATCGTAATTTAAATCCCCAATTTCAGAAATAATTTTTTGATTCTTAGTGTCAATTTCTTTAACGGAGGTCATACGAAAATAAAAATCGTTATAACCTTGAATCACTTTTCTAATTGGGTAGGCAATTGAACCTGCTTCAAGCCCGCCAGTCGCAACTTGATACATTAATGGCTGAAAATTATGATAATTGTTTTTATCAATTAAAATGACTTGTACGTTTTTATTTTTTAGCCTTTTAGCAATACTTAAACCAGCGAAACCCGCTCCAATTATTACTACTCTTGGTTTTGCTGTATTTGGAATATTCATATTCTATAACTTACAATGATTATATGTTGCGAAGTTACTATCTTTTCATAATTTTAAGAACATGTTATATGAAAAAATAAAATTCATAAAATCTTTTTTACTTACATTTACAACTCAAAAACAAAAAATATGGATTTTTCAGCAAAAATGCTTCGTGATGATGCGTTAAAAGGTAAGGTAATCGTTGTTACGGGCGGCGGTAGCGGTTTGGGCAAAGCAATGACAAAATATTTCTTAGAATTGGGTGCTAATGTAGCCATTTCGTCTCGTGACCTACAAAAACTTCAAAATACAGCAAAAGAGCTAGAATCGGAAACATCAGGCAAATGTTTGGCAATTCAATGTGATGTTCGAAATTATGAACAAGTTGAATCAATGTTGGCTGAAGTACTAAAAACCTTTGGGAAAGTTGATGTTTTGTTAAACAACGCAGCAGGAAATTTTATTTCACCAACCGAACGCTTATCGGCAAATGCTTTTGATACTATTATAGATATCGTTTTAAAAGGTTCTAAAAATTGTACTTTGGCTTTCGGGAAACATTGGATTGATCTTAAACAAGAATCAAGCGTTGTTTTAAATATTGTAACTACTTATGCTTGGACAGGCTCGGGTTACGTGGTTCCAAGTGCAACTGCGAAAGCTGGCGTTTTGGCAATGACTCGAAGTTTAGCTGTTGAATGGGCTAAATACGGAATTCGAATGAATGCTATTGCCCCAGGACCTTTTCCAACAAAAGGTGCTTGGGAACGTTTGTTGCCAGGTGATTTAGCTTCAAAATTTGATATGGCTAAAAAAGTGCCTTTAAAGCGCGTAGGAAACCATCAAGAATTGGCCAATTTAGCAGCTTATCTGGTTTCTGATTTTTCGGCTTACATTAATGGTGAGGTTGTAACAATTGATGGAGGTGAATGGTTGCAAGGTGCTGGCGAATTTAATATGCTTGAAATGATTCCGCAAGAAATGTGGGATCAATTGGAAGCAATGATTAAAAGTAAAAGAAGTAAATAAGGATTTTGTTCAATTATTTGGTTAGTAGCCCAAATTGAAATGGAAAGCTTTTTGCAAAATAAAGTTAGTTTTTGTTATTAAAAAATTGCGACCAACGGAAGCACATTTTTTGGTTTACAAAAACAACTTTATTTTTTAAAAACTTGGATTGAAAAGTTGGATTGGCTTCGAAAAAATAAATTTATCGGATTGTTAACAAATAAGATTTTAATAAACCATATTAAATTGTATTTTTACGGCTCAAAAAATTTGAAGGTATAATGGGGAAAATTATAGCAATTGCTAATCAAAAAGGTGGTGTTGGAAAAACAACAACTTCGATAAACTTGGCTGCATCGTTGGGTATTTTAGAAAAAAAAGTGCTTTTAATTGATGCTGATCCTCAAGCCAATGCAAGTTCTGGATTGGGAATTGATGTTGAAAATGTTGTTATTGGAACCTATCAAATTTTAGAACACAGTAACACTCCAAAAGAGGCAATTGTAAAATCAAGCGCACCCAATGTTGATGTAATTCCGGCTCATATAGACCTAGTTGCTATTGAAATTGAATTGGTTGATAAAGAAAATAGAGAATATATGCTTAAAAAAGCATTGGAATCTATAAAAGATGAATACGATTACATTTTAATTGATTGTGCGCCATCATTAGGATTATTAACTTTAAATGCCTTAACTGCTTCCGATTCGGTTATAATTCCAATTCAATGTGAATATTTTGCTTTGGAAGGTTTGGGTAAATTGTTGAATACAATTAAAAGCGTTCAAAAAATTCATAATCCAGAATTAGATATTGAAGGATTGCTTTTAACAATGTTCGATTCACGGTTACGCCTTTCAAATCAAGTAGTTGAAGAGGTACAAAAGCATTTTAGTGATATGGTTTTTGATACAATAATTCAACGAAATGTAAAATTAAGCGAGGCACCAAGTTATGGCGAAAGCATTATTAACTTTGATGCAACTAGTAAAGGAGCAGTGAATTACATAAATTTAGCAGAGGAAATTATCAAAAAAAATAGCATAC
>JAYUFJ010000446.1:0-9231 GCA_043738775.1 Flavobacterium sp.
TATTATAGATTATCAAAAACTAACAAAACATATTACTATTTAAATTCATTAATAGTCTTAAAAGTTTTTTCGTTAGTTTTATTTTATTTGTCTGGAAATTATTTAGTAGTTCGAACTTTATCCGAAAACTTGATGGGAAATTATCTTAAAGAAGGTCAAGATATTCCATTTGCAATTTTTTTCTGGATATTTACATTTGTTGTTCCTGCCTTTTATTTATATTTTTCTATTACTAATAAAGATAAAGTTTTTTTAAACATCGGATTTATATCTTTTTGCTTTTCAATTTTCACTTTCCGAATGTTTCACAGTGTTTTACCTGCCGAAATTGCACTTACTTTAGCAGGAATTTTGATTTTTACAGTTACTTATTTCATAATAAAAAAGCTAAAAAACAATGAATCTGGAGTAACCTTTAAACCAGACAGAAACACAAATTCGAACAATTTAATTAACCTTGAAGCAGCTATTATTAATTCACAAGTAACTATGTCGCAACAAATTGACAATAGCCCAATGGAATTTAAAGGTGGTGATTTTAGTGGCGGCGGTGCCGGTGATACGTTTTAGTTTTGAATATTAAAAATTAGGATTACTATAAATAAATTTAAAAATTTAAAGAAAATCTTAATCATCTTTCACCTCTTAATTATCTAAAAAATTATACAATCGTTGTGTAAATTCTTATTTAATTTTAATTATTTTTTTTAAAGTCAAAAAAAAATCCTCTATAAAAGAGGATTTTGAAGAGGCATCGTCCGGATTCGAACCGGAGTAGGAGCTTTTGCAGAGCCCAGCCTAGCCGCTCGGCCACGACGCCATTAGTTAAACGGATTGCAAATATACTAAAAAAGTTAAAAGTTAAAAGCTAAAAGCTAAAAACTTTACTATTGGTTTTTATCTTAGTTTCTTTTTTCATTTAAAACAATTGTAACTGCTTCAACATCACCACCTATAGGCGGATTAATTTTTGAAACTTCAATTTTTATTTTAATAACTGCTTTGCTTTCAATAAATATACGGTCAACAATTCGTTTTGCAACGTGTTCCAAAAGTTTGCTTCTAACAGCCATTTCATCTACAACAATTTTATTAAGTAAAACGTAGTCAACTGTATCAGTCAGTAAATCCGATTTAGATGAAGTTAATAAATCGGTAGTTATTTTTAAGTCAACCCTATAATTTGACCCAATTTTAGATTCTTCAACCAAACAGCCGTGATACGAAAAGGTGCGTATGTTTTTTAAAAGTATTTTTCCCATATAAATTTTCCAAACTAATGTATTTCTTGTTTATTAAATTAATTAAATTGTAAGAGTAAAATTTTAAAAACGTTATTTTACTTTTTAAAATTTAAAATACTATTTACAAAAATAGCTATTTTGTTATAAATTCATATTAGTTCTTAAGCATATAATTTAAATTTTCTTTGTTCTTTTACTTCCAACATCTAACTTTTCCTATCTTTGTAAAAAGTAAAAAATACAATGTCAACCGAAGAAAAATCATTACATTTTGTAGAGCAAATTATTGAGGAAACACTTGAAAATGGCTTTCCGCAAGCTAAATTACGCTTTCGCTTTCCGCCCGAGCCTAATGGATATTTACATATAGGTCACGCAAAATCCATCTGTTTAAATTTTGGTTTGGGATTAAAATACAATGCACCAGTTAATTTGCGTTTCGATGATACCAATCCTGCCAAGGAAGAGCAAGAGTATGTTGATGCCATAAAAGAAGATTTGCAATGGCTTGGTTTTCAATGGGCCGAAGAAAGATATGCTTCAGATTATTTTCAACAATTATATGACTGGGCCGTTTTGATGATTCAAAAAGGAACTGCTTATGTCGATTCTCAAGATTCTGCCGCAATGGCAACTCAAAAAGGAACACCAACTTCACCAGGAACGGATTCTCCATTCCGAAATCGTACCGTAAATGAAAATTTGGCTTTGTTTGAAGGTATGAAAAATGGAGATTTTGATGAAGGAATTCATATTTTAAGAGCCAAAATTGATATGAAATCGTCGAATATGTTGATGCGTGATCCGATAATTTATCGTGTATTAAAAAGGCACCATCATCGTACAGGAAACGATTGGAAAATATATCCTATGTATGATTTTGCCCACGGTGAAAGCGATTATATTGAGCAAATTTCGCATTCTATTTGCACTTTAGAATTTGTTATGCACCGTGAATTGTATAATTGGTTTTTGGATCAAATTTATGATGATACAAAAGTGCGACCAAATCAATATGAGTTTGCTCGACTCAATTTGAATTATACGGTGATGAGCAAACGAAAACTATTGCAATTGGTTGAGGAAAATGTAGTAACTGGATGGGACGATCCACGTATGCCAACTATTTCGGGTTTGCGTCGTCGCGGATATACAGCAAAAGCTATTCGTAAATTTTGTGAAACTATTGGTGTTGCCAAACGTGAAAATGTTATAGATGTTTCGTTATTAGAGTTTTGCATTCGTGAAGATTTGAATAAAACGGCACCTCGAGTTATGGCGGTTTTGAATCCTGTAAAATTGATTATAACCAATTATCCAGAAGATAAAAATGAAATATTAAATGCCGAAAATAGTCAAGAAGACGAAAGTTTAGGTTATAGAAAAGTTCCTTTTACAAGAGAATTATACATTGAAAGAGAAGATTTTCAAGAAGAATCTCACAAGAAATTTTTTAGACTAACACTAGGAACAGAAGTTCGTTTGAAAAATGCGTATATCATTAAGGGAGAATCGGTTGTAAAAGATTCCGATGGAGTTATTACCGAAATTCATTGCACCTATGACGAGGATTCTCGATCAGGAAGTGGATCTGAAGCATCACAACGTAAAGTAAAAGGAACCATTCATTGGGTTTCTATAAAAAATGCAATTGAAGCCGAAGTTAGAATTTACGACCGTTTATTTTTGGAAGAAGCACCAGATTCTAACAAAGAAGTTGATTTTAAAACCTTTTTAAATCCTGATTCTTTGCAAGTTATAACGGGTTTTGTTGAACCAAGTTTACATTCGGCTCAAAATTTAGATCGTTTTCAATTTCAGCGGTTGGGTTATTTTTGTGTTGATAAAGATTCATCTTCTGAAAAATTAGTTTTTAATAAAACAGTTGGACTTCGCGATACTTGGGCGAAATTGACATCATAGTTTTAATATTTTTTTATAATCAGTTCTCAAACACGAAAGGTATTTTCTTGTGAGTTTTTAATTATTTATATTTTTAGAAGCTTTTAATTTGTAAATCAATTTTTTATTATGAGTTTTTAAAATAATCTGTTTCACAATATTTTTTTTAACTATTAACTATTAAAATTTAATTGTTTTTATCTATCATAACGAACACTCAAAAATTGATTTTAAACCAATTAAAAAAAAATTTATATTAATTTTACCTTTTAAAAAATTTCATTCCATAAATCACCTTAAAACAAAAAAGAGCCAATTTAGGCTCTTTTTTTATAAAATATAAAGTTGTAATTTATGTAGGATTTGAAGTATCCGAAGGATTATAATCCAAAGAAGTGTGATCTTTATTTTTCTTAACTCTCGGAGTTTGTTTTTTCATTTGCTCGCCAATAATATTTGAAGCCGTAAAACTAGTAACCATACTATTCAACATATCACTCGCGGCTTGTGGCGAATTTGGTAACAAAATTAAATTCGAATTTGTATCAGCACCAATTGCTTGCAAGGTATCGTAATGTTGTGTAATTACAATTAATGCAGATGCTTCTTGCGAATTAATTCCTACTGCATTTAAAACTTCCACACTTTCTACCAAACCTTTTGCTATTTCTCTACGTTGGTCGGCAATACCTTGACCTTGCAGTTTTTTACTTTCGGCTTCGGCTTTGGCTTTGGCAACTATTCTAATTCGTTGTGCTTCCGATTCGAAAATGGCTGCAGTTTTTTCTCTTTCAGCTGCATTAATTCGGTTCATTGCATTTTTTACTTGAATATCTGGATCAATATCTGTTACCAATGTGTTGATAATATCGTAACCATAAGATACCATCGCTTCGTTTAATTCGCGTTTTACAGCTATAGCAACATCATCTTTACGAGCAAAAACTTCATCTAAAATTAACTTTGGAACCTCGGCACGAACTACATCAAAAACGTAAGCTGTTATTTGATCGTGTGGATATTCCAATTTATAAAATGCTTCATAAACGTGTTCAGGAATTACTTTAAATTGTACCGAAATTTTCATTTTCACAAATACATTGTCTTTAGTTTGTGTTTCGATAATAACATCAAGTTGTTGAATTCTTAGGTTTACTCGACCAGCAATTCGGTCAACAATTGGTAACTTTAGTTGCAATCCTGATGAGCGAATTCCAGTAAATTTACCAAAACGTTCAATTACTACAGATGTTTGTTGCTTAACGGTAAAAAAACTTGAAAAGAAAACGAAAAGTGCAATAAAAATAAATAGATAAAGAAAAAAGTTGTCCATTGGTTTTTGATTTAATTTTGTTAGTTATACGTTGATTTTTATTAAAAGTTACAAAAGAATAATTTGTAAACTAAATTTTGATGTTTTTTATTGCATTTTCAATTCTTTTTATTGTTTCTTGTTTCCCGATAACTTCTACAATATCAAACAAATGCGCCCCTTTCAAAGCGCCAACCAAACTTAATCGAAAAGGTTGCATAATTTTTCCCATACCAATTTCGTTTTCGGTCATCCAGTTTTTTACAGTATTTTCTATATTTAAAGTTGTAAAATCTTCAATAGAATTTAAAACAATAATCAATTGCTTCATTAATTCTGGTGTTTCTTCTTTATAGTTTTTTGCTGCTTTTTCATCATATTTTGTTGGAGCTTCAAAGAAATAATCACTCATTTCCCAAAAGTCAGAAACAAAATTGGCTCGTTCTTTTATTAGTGAAACTATTTTTATCAGTTTGTAATTATCAATTGAAAAACCTTTTTTCAAAAGAATAGGAGCGAAGTCATTTGCCAAACTTTCATTGCTTTGCATTTGTAAATAGTGATGATTGAACCATTTGTTTTTTTCTGGGTCAAATTTTGCTCCTGATTTATTTACTCTACTCAAATCGAATTTTTTTATCAATTCGTCAAGTGAAAACAGTTCTTGTTCCGTGCCGTCATTCCAGCCAAGAAGAGCCAAAAAGTTGACCACAGCTTCTGGAAAAAAGCCTTTTTCTTTATAACCCAATTGATTTCCTTGTTCCGTTTTCCATTGCAATGGAAATACAGGAAATCCTAATTTATCACCGTCTCGTTTTGATAATTTTCCGTTTCCGATAGGTTTTAATATTAATGGTAAATGTGCAAATATTGGAGCTTCCCAACCAAATGCTCGGTACAACATTACGTGCAAAGGCATACTAGGCAACCATTCTTCACCACGAATTACGTGTGATGTTTCCATCAAATGATCGTCAACAATATTTGCTAAATGATAGGTTGGCATTCCGTCCGATTTGAATAAAACTTTATCGTCTAGCAAGTTCGTATCAAATTTTATTTCTCCTCGAATTATATCATTTAAAACTAAAATTTCATTAACTGGAGTCTTAAACCGTATTACAAATTCTTCACCAGTTGCAATTCGTTTTTCTGTTTCTTGTTTCGAAATTTTTAAAGAAGTATCTAATTTTTCTCGATTGTGCCAATTGTATATAAACGTTTTTCCTTCTGCTTCGTGTTGTTTTCTATGTAAATCTAGTGATTCAGCTGTGTCAAAAGCATAATATGCATTCCCCGAATTTATTAAATCGGCTATATGTTTTTTGTAAATCTCTTTTCTTTCTGATTGCTTGTAAGGACCAAATTTTTCATTTTTACCAACAGTTTCATCTGGCGCAATACCTAACCATTCCAAACTTTTTATTATGTACATTTCGGCCTCGGCTACAAAACGAGTTTGGTCTGTATCTTCAATTCTCAAGTAAAAAGTGCCGTTGTTTTTTTTTGCAAATAAATAATTGAATAGGGCAGTGCGTACACCACCAATATGTAATGCACCTGTTGGGCTTGGCGCAAATCGAACTCTAACTGGTTTTGACATTTTTTTAAATTTTGTTCAAAGATAAATAGAAGTTAGAAGTTAGAAGTTAGAAGTTAGAAAAAATTTGCGTTTTCCTAGTTTTGTAGCAAAAATTATTTCATACTTTCTGGAACTCGTTTATTCATAATAGAAAACCAAAGTGGAGGAAAAAAAGACATCACCATTGAAGTAGGATAACCGTAGGGCAATTGAGGCGAAACATCGTGATATTCTAAAATTTGATATTTTTTTTGTGATTTGTAATGATGATCACTATGTCGAGTTAATTCATATAACACAATCCTTCCTACAACATGATTCGAGTTCCAAGAATGTTTTTCTGAAACGCGTTCGAATCTGCCTGATGCTAATTGGTTGCGTTTTAAACCATAATGTTCAATATAATTGATTGTTTCTAGCAATAAAAACCCAACAATACCAGAAAACAAAAGTACTATAAAGCCCAATGTTCCAAAAAAGTAGAATCCAAAACCTAGATAACCTATTTGAATTATTGTAAACCAAAACATATCACTTTTTATTGAATAGAATTTTCTATTTTCAACTTTGTTCAAATTAAGTTGAATTTCCCAAGCTTTTTTATAAGTTCCTTTAACAGTTTGATACCAAAATGCATATAAATTTTGATTCAATTTTGCAGTTGATGGATCTTCGGGAGTCGATACATGTAAGTGATGCCCGTGATTGTGCTCAATAAAAAAGTGTGTATAATGACTCGGAATCAATAATAATTTACCAAGAATTTTTTCAAATAGTGAAGTTCTATGTCCCAATTCATGGGCTACATTTATTCCATTTGCACCCAAAATTACACCTAAACTCAATGTTAAACCTACAATTTCAAACATCGAAATAGGTTTTGTTGTAATTAAATATAAAACATAACCTAAACAACCATAAACTATAGGAACATTTAAATATAAAAACGCATCAAATAATTTATTTTTTAATCGGTTTTTAATTTCATCATTTTCGTAATTTTTTTCATCGGTCGGAAGAAAAAGTTCAGCAACAGGAATAAATCCAAAAGCGTAAACCAAAGCTGCATACGACCAAATTCCGTGAAAATAGAATCCTAAAAAGCCTATTAAAGGAACCGAAAAAGCTAATAAATATTTCATAATTGGATAATTTTTAATCTAAAATACCATTTTTTTTTTAATTAGTTGTTTTTCAATATAATTTTTATACATATTAACATTTGTTTGCTTTTCCTTTATTAAAAATCAGTAATTTTGTATGTTATTAACATTTGAAACAGATTTTGAACAATTCTAATCTTATTTATCAAAAACTTGAAGCTTTTATCAAGAAATTTTATTCTAACGAATTGCTTCGTGGAACAATTTTTTTTATCGGTATTGGTTTATTGTATTTTATTTTTACACTTTTTGTTGAATACTTTCTTTGGCTAAAACCAACTGCTAGAACTTTTTTGTTTTGGATTTTTATTTTAGTCGAATTTTTTCTTTTATTTCGTTTTATAGCTTTTCCGTTGTTCAAATTATTTAAGCTTCAAAAAGGAATCGATTACAATGAGGCTTCTATAATAATTGGAAATCATTTTAACGAAGTTGGTGACAAGTTGACCAATTTTTTACAACTTTCCAAAACAAATGAATCTGTTGCAAACCATAATATTTCGGAACTATTGTTAGCTTCTATAGATCAAAAAGCTAATTCGTTGCATCCAATTCCGTTTTCAAATGCAATTATTTTAACAAAAAATAAAAAGTATTTACCTTTAGCAATTATCCCAATTCTATTTTTATTGTTTTTTTTCCTTTCAGGAAAATCAGATATTTTATCACAAAGTTTTAATAGAGTAGTAAATTATAAACAACAATTTTTGCCTCCAGCACCGTTTGAGTTTCAAATTTTAAATTCAAATTTACTTACCGAGCAAAACAAAGATTTTTTGTTAAAAGTTAAAATTATTGGAAACGTAATACCAGAAAACGTCTCGATTTTAATTAATAATGAAACTTATTTTATGGAAAGCGATAAAAAAGGCGAGTTTCATTTTTTGATTCCTAAACCTGCTAAAAACGTTCAATTTCATTTACAAGCTAATGCTGTTTCTTCTCCCGATTATGAGTTGACTGTAGTTACCGTTCCTTCAATTGCAAATTTTGAAATGGTTTTGAATTTCCCTAATTATTTAAATAGAAATTTTGAAACTATTAAGGGAACAGGCAATTCAATTGTTCCAGAAGGAACAATTGTAACTTGGAAAATGAATACTATTTCAACTCAAAAAGTAGATTTCGTTGAGGCCAATTTTAAAACAACTTTTTATAAATCAGAAAATTTGTTTAGTTTATCTAAAAAAATTTATCAAAACACCGATTATCAGATATTTACATCAAATAATAAAGTCCGAAACTACGAAAAATTGAATTATCAAATTTCCGTAATTAAAGATCAATACCCAACTATTTCTGTTACAAATGCACCTGACAGTTTAAAGGTCGAAAAGAACATTCTTTTAGGGCAATTGTCCGACGATTATGGATTGTCTCGACTGAATGTTGTTTATTATCGCAAAGATAAACCAACCGAAATTAAACGTGGAAATATAAATTGTAAAAACGATGTTTACGACCGTTTTGTTTTTACTTTTCCAAGTAATTTAAGTATTCAAGACGGTATTGAATATGAATATTTTTTTGAAGTTTATGATAACGATTCCCCTCACGGATTTAAGTGTTCTAAATCATCTGTTTTTACCTATCGCCAAAACACTTTAATTGAAAAAGAAGACATTAATTTTCAACAACAAAACGACAACATTAATTCACTTAACAAATCGTTAAAAATGCAAGACAAGCAACTTACCGAAATCGATAAGTTAAGTAAAATGGGCAAAGAAAAAGAATCTCTTGATTTTAAAGATCAACAAAAAGTAAATGATTTTATTAATCGTCAAAAAAAGCAAGATGAATTAATGAAGCAATTTACCGAAAAAATTAAAGATAATCTTGAAAAAGTAAAGTCCGATAAAAAGGATGAAGTTAAAGAATTGTTGAAAGATAGATTGGAAAAAACTGCTGATGAAATAGAAAAAAACAAAAAACTTTTTAGTTAACTCAACTAATTGCTGTAATGACTTGGTTAGATTTTTGGAAGTTTGTTTGAACTTTTCAACTTTATCAAACAATTCTTCTTTT
>JAYUFJ010000447.1:0-3340 GCA_043738775.1 Flavobacterium sp.
CTAAAAGGTTCGGTATCAATAATAAACATTCGAATTGCGAGGCCTATTTGAGGTGCAGCCAAGCCAACACCACAAGCATTATACATTGTTTCGTACATATTATGAACTAATTCTTTAAAATTAGGATAATCTGCCGAAATTTTTTCGCCTACTTTACGCAAAACTGGGTCACCGTAGCCTACAATTGGTAGTATCATTTTCAATTTAGGTTTTAAATTTTGAATTTTAAAAATTCTTGCAATACTTTAAATAATAATTTCTATAATTTTTTGCAAAAGTAAGCATTTGAATTAAATAATTGCAAACGTTACTTTAATTTTAAGACATTACTACAATTTGCTCTAACTGATTTACAAAGTTCTGGATTTTCGTTTAATTTTTGCCCGAAAGAAGGAATCATTTTTTTGAGTTTGTTTTGCCAATTTTCAGTTTCCATTTCGTTAACAAAACAACGTTTCATTAAGTCAATCATAGCATAAACGGCTGTTGATGCTCCGGGTGATGCTCCAAGTAATGCGGCCATTGTTCCATCTTGAGTTGTTATTACTACAGTTCCAAATTCTAAAATTCCACCTTCTTTTTCGTCTTTTTTTATTACCTGAACTCTTTGTCCAGCTTGTAAAAGTTCCCAATCGTCACTTTTTGCGTTTGGAAAATATTCTTTTAAAGCATCAATTCTGTCTTCTTGGGATTGCAAAACTTGCTGAATTAAATATTTTGTTAAAGCTATATTATGAACTCCGGCTGAAATCATTGGAACAATATTATCCAACTCAATAGATTTTATTAAATCAAGGTACGAACCATTTTTTAAAAATTTAGTCGAAAAACCAGCAAATGGACCAAAAAGCAGCTCTTTTTTGCCGTCAATTATTCGAGTATCTAAATGAGGAACCGACATTGGAGGTGCACCAACACTTGCTTTTCCGTAAACTTTTACATTGTGTTTGGCAATAATTTCTGGATTAGTACATTTTAGCCATTGCCCAGAAACTGGAAAACCTCCGTAACCTTCACCTTCTTTAACATTGGCTTTTTCTAACAATAATAACGAACCACCTCCTGCCCCAATGAAAACAAAATCGGCACTAGTTTTTACTTTTTTATTTAACTCATTATCGTTAATTTTTATACTCCAAGTTTTGTTTTCACGTTGTTTCATTTTTTTTACTTCGTGTAAATAATGAATCGAAACACCCTCTTGATGAGATAAATAATTAAACATGGAACGAGTTAATTCGCCAAAATTTACATCGGTACCAATAGGCATATAGGTTGCAGCAACTTTTTCAGATGTATCTCTGTTATTCATTATTAAAGGCATCCACGATTTTAATTTCTCAAAATCGTTGGAAAATTGCATATCCGAAAAAAGTGGATTTTTATGCAAAATATCAAATCGTTTTTTTAAATAATCAACATTTTCATCGCCCCAAACAAAACTTAAATGCGGAATAGAATGAATAAAATTTTCTGGCGATTCTATGAAATTTTGTGCAACCAAATAGCTCCAAAATTGACGAGATAATTCGAATTGTTCGGCAATTTTAAGTGCTTTTTGATCATCTATCGAACCGTCTTCATTTTGTGGTGTGTAATTTAATTCACAAAAAGCGGAGTGCCCTGTTCCCGCATTGTTCCAAGCGTCTGAACTTTCCGTAGCTGGTTCACTTAATCGTTCGTAAATTTCTATTTGTATTTTTGGGTTTAATTGTTTTAGCAAAACTCCAAGAGTGGCACTCACAATTCCTGCGCCAATTAAAACTATTTTTTTATCTTTTAATTCCATTTATTAATTTAGAATTTAGTATAATTAATATAAAATTTGATTTTTTAACTTTATATGGACTTTCGTAACAAAAAATCTTGTAACATTATTGTTGCAGCAATTTCGTCAATCAAGGCTTTGTTTTTTCGTTGCGCTTTTTTTAATCCAGAATCAATCATTGTTTGTACTGCCATTTTTGAAGTAAAACGTTCGTCAACTCGAATTACTTGCATTTCGGGGAATTTTACTTTGAATGTAGTTACAAATTCTTCGATAATTTCGTTGCTTTCAGATGGTTCTCCATTCATTTGTTTGGGTTCACCAATTAATACTTTAATTACGTTTTCTGTTTTAAAATAATTTTCTAAAAATTGTATTACAGTTTGAGATTCAATTGTTGTTAATCCAGATGCAATTATTTGAAGTTCATCGGTTATTGCTATTCCAGTTCTTTTTTTTCCGTAATCGATTGCTAAAATACGTGACATTTATTGTTTTATTTAAGTGGTAAAGATAACTAATTTTTAAATCTGGTTAAATGAAAATATGGCTAAAAAAGATGTAAACCAAAATAAAAAATAATAAAATATTAAATTCAATGACTGCATAAATTTTATTTGTAAAGATTTATACTAACTTGATAATAATAATAAAATGTCATCTTGTCATATAATTTTCGTTTACATTAATCAAAAACTGACAATTTAAATCCATTTTCCTATTGGCACAATGATTGCTTTTTGAAACCCGAGTTACAAAATTGAATTTTCTAAAATTAAATTAAATATAAAAATGGGAAAAATAATTGGAATTGATTTAGGTACAACCAACTCTTGCGTATCAGTAATGGAGGGTCAAGAAGCAGTAGTAATACCAAATTCAGAAGGAAAAAGAACAACGCCATCTATCATTGCATTTGTAGAAGGTGGCGAAATTAAAGTGGGTGATCCTGCAAAAAGACAAGCAGTTACAAACCCTACTAAAACTGTTGCATCTATTAAACGTTTTATGGGACACACTTTTTCTGAAACTACAGACGAAGCAAAAAGAGTTCCATATAAAGTAGTGAAAGGTGACAACAATACGCCACGTGTTGATATTGATGGTCGTTTATATTCCGCTCAAGAATTGTCGGCAATGACACTTCAAAAAATGAAAAAAACTGCCGAAGACTATTTAGGTCAAACAGTTACAGAAGCGGTTATTACAGTTCCAGCTTATTTTAACGATGCACAACGTCAAGCTACAAAAGAGGCTGGTGAGATTGCTGGTTTAAAAGTAATGAGAATTATTAACGAACCAACTGCTGCGGCATTGGCTTATGGATTAGACAAAAAAGGAAAAGATCAAAAAATTGCTGTTTACGATTTAGGTGGTGGTACTTTTGATATTTCTATCCTTGAATTAGGAGATGGAGTTTTCGAAGTATTGTCAACAAATGGAGATACACATTTAGGTGGAGACGATTTTGACCAAACTATCATTGACTGGTTGGCAGATGGTTTCAAGGCTGAAGAAGGAATCGACTTGAGATTGGATCCAATGTCATTACAAAGAATTAAAGAAGCAGCT
>JAYUFJ010000448.1:0-3333 GCA_043738775.1 Flavobacterium sp.
CGGCATCGGTGATGAAAAACCTGAGAACTTTGCATATCAGAATGAAACAACACAGTCATAATGCTATGTTTTTGGCTCAGAAATTTGAAGAAAACGGAATAAAAACTGTGTATCCAGGTTTGAAATCACATCCAAGTCACGAAATTTATTCGGGTATGATTAATCATGAATATGGTTTTGGTGGAATGATGACTATCGATGTGGGCTCGCTTGATAAAGCTAACGAACTGATGGAATTAATGCAAGAAAGAAATTTAGGTTATCTGGCAGTAAGTTTAGGTTTTTACAAAACACTTTTTAGTGCACCTGGAACTTCTACTTCAAGCGAAATTTCGTTGGAGGAACAAATTGAAATGGGTTTAACCAACGGTTTAATTCGTTTTTCGATTGGCTTGGATAATGACATTGAACGAACTTATGAAATGATGCGAGAATGTATGGTTGAATTGGGAATTTTATAAAAAAATATTTTAATATCAAAAATCTCAATATAATTTATACTAAATTGAGATTTTGATATTTTGAGTTATATTAAAAATTTGAAACTAACCCAATCGAATATCCGGCAGATTTGCCTAAGTTTCGACCAGCAACAAAACTATTTAAACCAAAGTTAATGCCAAAGCCACTATATATTGGAAAATATAAATTGGCTCCAATTCGAGCGTAATTAACTTGAGTAGAAGGGAAAAATAATTGCCATTCAGGTTGTAAAATATCTGTTCCTTTAACACTTGATTTTTGAAAAGCAATCCAGCAATCGGTATATACTTTACTGGCAGCATAACCAACTTTAACTTCTGATACAAATGCACTTGGCACTTTATTGGTTGAAATTCTATATCCGGCTTGACCTGTTAAAAAAAAACCATTATTTAGCTTTACTTGTGCAATAGCAAGTCCCATTCCTTTGGTTCCATTATTTCCAATGGCAATTACCGATTGTAAACCTTCGTCCGATTTATAGCCGCCAACAGGTGTTTGAACTCCTAATGAAAGTAAAAAATCAAAATTACCTTCATCCATTCGGTGTGAATACATTTTATATTTTATAAAAAAACTTGCATCCTGTAAACCACTTCTTTTATTTTCATAACCATTTGCTGCTAAAAAGGCTTCTTCACCTTTACCAACCGATTGAATATAGGGTAAGCTAAATACAGCCTCGAGTTTACTTGTAATTCCGTAATTTGCGTATAGGTTTAAAGCAGTTGTTTGCACCTCGCTGAAAACTGGAATACCTTTAACCAATTCGGCATTAAAATAAACTTCATTATATTTTTCGGAAGAATAAGATAGGCTTATGGCACCTTTTCCTTTTTCTTTTATAAACCCGCTCACTGGGCTTTGAGCAAAACAATTTGTAAGCAATACAATCAATAATGCTGTAATTAAAATAATTTTTGTTTTCATTTAATATGATTTTTTTTGCTAAAATAAACTATTTTATTATCTTTAAGAAAATTTATAAATTAATTATATGAAAAAGTTACTATTACTATCTATTTTAATGTTCGGATTTACATACTGTGAGCCAAACGAAGAAAAAAAGTACACCATAGCAGGTATTGTTGTTTCAAACCCCGATTTTAGTGTTTTAGAAAGTGCTGCAATTTATGGTAATGCTGTTGCATTATTGTCATCACCAAATGCTTCTGATGTATCTGGAAAATTTACAGTTTTTGCTCCAAATAATGCCGCATTTGCTCGTTTGGGATTAAACAATGCCAATGATTTGGTGGGTTTAAATCGTGACTTTTTATCAAATACGCTTTTTTATGCTGTAGGTAATGGTGAACGTCCTTTTGCTTCATTTATGATTGGAACAACTTATGGCTCTGCATTAGGCGAAAATAGACGGTTTATTTCTCGAGGAAACGACGTTTATGTTAATGGATCCAAAATAATTGCTACTAATATTAGTGCATCAAACGGTACTATTCATGTTATTGATAAAGTATTATTGGCAACTGGACTTGATATTACGCAATCAACAATTGCTGTTACACAATCAAAAGTGTTTACTTCACCCGATTTAACATTTTTGCTTGAAGCAGTTTCGTATTGTAATTTAGCCGGAACTTTATCAGCACCCAATGGTCCTTACACTGTTTTTGCTCCTAATGATGATGCATTTAAAAAGTTAGGAGTTCTTTTAGGAGTTCCTTTAAATGTACCTGCAGATATTAGACAATTACCAATAGCAACAGTAACTCAAGTACTTTTAACCAACGTATTTGCTACTTCAAAATTTACTTCCGAGTTGAATGCTGGAACTATAACTTCAGTTAATGGAAAAGTTTTAACTTTGGGAGCGTTTGATAATGGTGTTTTAACAATTAAAGGCCCAGGAAATGGTGCAAATGTTGCCAATATGACTATTCCTGATATTTTTTGTAAAAATGGTGTAGTTCACATTACGGACAGAGTTTTATTACCTTAGTTTAAAAGTAAAGGGATTCAAAATTTTGAATCCCTTTACTTTTAAATTAATTTACTTTTCTTAAATCCCAATCGTATTCTTGATAAATTACAGCAGCATCATCCTTAATTTTAACTTCAGAATATTTATTTAAGTATTGAATTAAAGTTCCGTCAAGAGTAAATTCTGATTTATACCAATCAAAAATTTTTGATAACATTATTTTGCGCGGTGTAATAATGTTTTTGGTTTTATCGTTAATAAATGTTACTGCGCAATCTTCTAATTGACTACCAATTTTTTCGGCTTCGTAAGGTTCTTGTTTAAAGTTTGGACACGAAAATGAGGTGCAATTAATTGCAAAATGATATCGTGGTTCATTTAATGATTTCAAAATTTCGTTATCTATATAATTTAATGAAACTAATGCTCCGCGAGAAGGAATAAAATTTTTATTCCAAGCATCACCAATTTCTCTAATAGTTTTTATAGGATAATTATCTATAACAATTTTTATAGAATACAAGTTGTATGAGTTTATCCAAAAAGCAATGCTTTCTTTATTTGACCAATAAATATTTGGTTGCGTTTTTTCAAAATCGACTAATACTTTAGACAAAGCCTCTTTATTTTTATATATTTTATCATAATCTACTACGCCAGCCTCGGTAACATAATTTCGTAAAAACAATTCGTAATTAAAGTAATTTATTTTTTGTGAAAATGATAGCGAAACAAAAAATAAAGTAATAAAAAATAATTTTTTCATTGGGTTTGTAATGTTTTATTGGATAAATTATTTGTTTAAATCAAAATTGAATTCGTTGTAGGTAATTTGTGTAGTTTCTGAAATTTTAATTAAAGAATATTGATTAATAAACTTAATCATATTGGCTTGATTTGAAAAATCT
>JAYUFJ010000449.1:0-3327 GCA_043738775.1 Flavobacterium sp.
TCGGGAATTTCTTGTTCGAATAATTTTTCTAAGAAAATTTCCGAGGTTCGTGACATTACTATTTGCGGTTTATTTCCTTTTAATTCAACACTTTCTATAATTCCTTTTACATTGTCGCCTTTTCGGAAAAAATCAGAAGGAATTTGTTTTTCTTTTGGAAGTATAATTTCATTTCCATCATCGTCAACTAAAATTACAACTCTTGGACGCACATGATGTACTTCAGCACTATAAATTTCACCTACAATATCTTTAAATTGTTTGTATAAATTAGTGTTATCGTGTTCGTGAATTTTAGAAATCAGGTTTTGGCGTAAAGCTAAAATGGCTCTGCGACCCAAGTCTATTAATTTTACTTCTTCTGAAACTTCTTCACCAATTTCAAAATCAGATTCAATTTTTCGGGCATCGGTTAAAGTGATTTCCAAATGGTCTAAATCTAAATCATCATCGGCAACAATAACTCTTCTTTGCCAAATTTCCATATCACCTTTGTCTGGATTAATTATGATGTCAAAATTATCGTCTGATCCGTATTTTTTCTTTAATGCATTTCTAAATACATCTTCTAAAATCGCCATAAGCGTTACTCTATCAATAAGTTTATCGTCTTTAAACTCTGAGAACGAGTCGATTAATGCAATATTTTCCATTATTCTATATTAATTAAAATTTACTGTAACAACTGCTTCTTTTATTTCTTCAAAAGGAATTTTTTGTCGTTTTTGAACAGTTTCCTTTCCTTTTCCTATTTTTTTGTGCTCACGCGCAATCCAAGACAAAATTATAAAATTTTCGTCAACTTCAACCAATTCTGCTTCAATTGTTTCGGTTAACGTTTTTACAATCAATGTTCTACCTATATTTTTTTTATATTGACGGTGCAATTTTAGTACAGAACCTACACCAACTGATGCTACTTCTAATGAAAAATCTTGCTCGTCTCTATCTAAATTATTATCAATTGAACGGCTAATATCAATGCAATCCTGTAAGATTACGCCATTATCTCCATCAATTAAAACGGTAATTTTGTTGGCATCAGAAATTATTAAATCTATTAAAAAAACATTTGGCTTATCAACCATTGCTTGATTTATCAACTCTAAAACTTGCTCTTTAAACGCCATAACTTATAAAAAGAGGCACGCAGTGCGTGCCTCATTAATCCGTAATTAAAAAATGATGATGCAAATGTAAGGTTTTTTTATAATTAAAAAAAATATTATCCTTCGATATTTATTTGTAATTTTATATCATATTCAAAAACAATTCATTAACGCTAATAATGTTAACTATGAAAAAAATTTTAATTCCAACCGATTTTTCAAAACACGCTGAATATGCTTTGAAAGTTGCAGCACAAATCGCTCGAAAAAATGATAGTGAAATTATTTTATTGCACATGCTTGAATTACCTCATCAAGGGAGTGATGCTGTTGGTACAGGTCACGATATTCCGGAAATTATGTTTTTTAAAAATGCTGCAATTGAAAAACTTGAAGATTTGATGGACGAACCCTATTTAGATGGTTTAAAAGTATCCGAAATTGTTCAATTTGAATTGGCATTTGACGGAATTTTAAAAATAAGTAAACTAAATGATATCGATTTAATTGTAATGGGCTCACACGGAGCGCACGGTTTTAAAGAAATGTTTATAGGTTCCAATGCCGAAAAAGTAGTTCGAAATTCGGAAGTTCCTGTTTTAATTATAAAACAAGAAGATGAAAATTTTAAAGTAAATGATTTTGTTTTTGCTTCTGATTTTTCTGAAGAAATTAAAAAACCTTTCGCCAAAGCAATTGAATTTGCTAATAAATTTGATGCTACTTTACATTTAGTAACAGTAAATACGCCTAATAATTTTAGATCTACCTCAACATCTCAAAAAACAATGAAAAGTTTTATGGAAGGTTTTGATTTAAAAAAATATCAATTGCATATTTATAATGAAAATAATGTTGAGAAAGGAATTCTAAAATTTTCAAAAAGCATCAATGCAGATTTAATTGGTATGAGCACTCACGGCAGAAAAGGGTTATCGCACTTTTTTAATGGTAGTATTAGTGAAGATTTAGTCAATCACGCGAATCGGCCTGTGATTACGTTTAAAATTTAAGATAAATTTTAATTAAAAAAAAGTTGCATCACAACTACAAGTTAAAATTTCATTAAAATTTTTAATTGAAATACTCAAACCAAAACCTGTTTGCAAATCCTTACCGAACATATTTGCTTGTTTTATTTTTTTTAAAAAAACAAAAGAGGAAATCTCTAATTGTGAGATTTCCTCTTTTTTGTTGGTCTACTAGGACTCGAACCTAGAAAGACTGCACCAAAAACAGTTGTGTTACCATTACACCATAGACCAATAGTGCTTGAATGCGGGTGCAAATTTAATACATATTTTAATTTAAGCAAATAAAATCACCCTTTTTTAATTAATTATTTTTTTAACTACTTTTGTAAACCGCTTATCAACTTAATTATTTGATGGTTTACACAAAAAAGACAAGATTCTTTTTTAGAATTTTTTGTTAACACCTACCCATTTTCACAAAAAAATAGTTTCTTTGCAAGTAATTAAAACAACTAAACATTTCTCGTTATATATGACAACATTTAATTACAAAAAGTGGAATAACATTTTGGGTTGGTCAGCCTTTTTTATTGCATTTCTTACTTATTTTTTAACAGTTGAACCAACAATGAGTTATTGGGATTGTGGCGAGTACATTGCTACCGCAACAAAATTACAAGTTGGGCATCCGCCAGGAGCTCCTTTGTTTCAAATGATAGGAGCATTTTTATCGTTATTTGCCATTAGTAAAACCAAAATCGCTTTAATGGTCAATATGATTTCAGTTATTTCAAGTGCTTTTACCATTTTATTGTTGTTTTGGTCATCGACAATGATTTTAAAAAAAATAGTTAGTTCGTATTCCGAATTAAACAAGGAGAATGAAATTGCCATTTTAGGAAGTGCTTTAGTAGGCTCTTTAGCCTTTTGTTTTTCGGATACTTTTTGGTTCAATGCCGTTGAAGCCGAAGTTTATGCAATGGCAACTTTTATGATTGCCTTGCTCTTTTGGCTCGGTTTGCGTTGGGAAGCCGATATGGACAAACCAAAAGGAAATCGTTGGTTATTACTAATCAGTTTAGTTATCGGATTGTCATTTGGAGTGCATTTTATGGCTTTACTAGCCATTCCGTCTATAGGTTTATTATACTTTTTTAAAAAATATGAAAAAGTAACTATTAAAAATTTTATTTTAGCCAACTTGGTTGTTGTTGCTGTTTTGTTTTTTGTATTCAAATTTTTAA
>JAYUFJ010000450.1:0-3323 GCA_043738775.1 Flavobacterium sp.
TTTCATTACTTTTTCACCTTCAATTTGGGTAATGTGCGGATATAATTCTTGAAGTTGTTTTGTGCTTTCAACAAGTAGTTCAGACCCTAATTTCCCTGCTTGAATTCCGTAGGTGTTATTAAATAGCGCTTCTTGTAAAGATGATGTTTTTTGATGGGTAAAAATTCCAATTTTTTTATCAAAAACAAAATTTTTTTTATGAGCCGATCCTAAAATTAAACCACAAGAAACTCCTGCAACACCACCGCCAATTATTAAAACATCAAACATTTTTTAAAATTTAAATAAAAATAATAAATTGAAAAACAAATAATTAGCTTTTCATTTTTTCATCAATTCGTTTCGACATTTTAAAAATGATTAAAATGAAAACTGCGCAAAAAGCAGCTAATATTCCAACTAAGGCAACAAAACTTTTTCCTTGAAGCAATGGTTTATCGAAATCAATAACGGTGATGTTAAATGCTATTAAACCAATTGCTAAAATTATTAATATTGTTGTAAAAATTTTCATAACTTGAGTGTTTTGATATCAAAAATAATTAATTTTACATAATCAACATAAATCTTTAACATTAGAAGTAAATAATTTAACAGCCGTTTGATTTAAATATTTTAAATTCCCAATTATTTTCTGTATAAATAAAAAACAGCTGTTTACATAGTTGTAAGCAGCTGTTTTTAAGGTCTAGGTTGGTTAATTTTTAATTATGACCCACACATTTCACAATCTTCAGGGCCAGAATTTTTTGCTAGTTGTATCATAGCTTTATATTCGTCGGCAGTCATTTCAACAGAATGGTTTACTAAGGTTTCAGCTAAAACTTTTGTTTCTTGTTTGACTTCAATAGGCTCAGCTTTTTTATCGTTGTTTAATGTAAATTTAATGGCATCAACAGCTGCTTTGGTTCTTAAATAATACATACCCGTTTTTAAACCACTTTGCCAAGCATAAAAGTGCATTGAAGTTAATTTTGCATAATTTGCATTTTGCATAAACAAGTTCAACGACTGCGATTGGTCAATAAAATAACCTCTGTGACGGCTCATATCAATAATGTCTTTCATCGACATTTCCCAAACGGTTTTGTACAATTCTTTTAAATCTTCTGGAATATTCAAGTCTTGAACCGAACCGTTATTTCGCATTAATTCTTGTTTTAAGGTTTCTGTCCAAAGCCCTCTTTCTACAAGATCGTTCAATAAATGTTTGTTTACTACAATAAATTCGCCCGATAAAACGCGTCTTGTATAAATATTAGAAGTGTAAGGTTCAAAAGCTTCGTTGTTTCCTAATATTTGGGAAGTTGAAGCAGTAGGCATAGGAGCAACTAAAAGTGAATTTCTCACTCCATTTTTTATAACTTCTTTGCGCAAATTTGCCCAATCCCAACGACCCGAAAGTTCTTCATCTTTCATTCCCCACATATTGTATTGAAATTCGCCTTTTGAAATTGGTGATCCTTCAAATGTTGAATAAGGACCTTCTTCAATTGCCATTTCCATCGATGCGGTTACGGCTGCAAAATATAAAGTTTCGAAAATTTCTTGGTTTAATGTTTTGGCTTCATCGCTTGTAAACGGCAATCGCAACATAATAAATGCATCTGCCAAACCTTGTACGCCCAATCCTACTGGTCGATGTCGCAGGTTGGAGTTCTCTGCTTCTTTTACTGGATAATAATTTCTATCAATAACTTTATTTAAATTTCGTGTTACTCGTTTGGTAACAGTAAACAATAAATCGTGATTAAATTTACCATTTTCAACAAACATTGGCAATGAAATAGAAGCTAAATTACAAACTGCAATTTCATCTTTTGAAGTATATTCCATAATTTCGGTACACAAATTCGACGAGCGAATGGTTCCCAAATTTTTCTGATTTGATTTACGGTTTGCTGCATCTTTGTACAGCATATAGGGTGTTCCGGTTTCAATTTGCGACTCCAGAATTTTTTCCCATAATTCGTGGGCCTTGATAGTTTTTCTACCTTTGCCTGCTTTTTCGTAATCGGTGTACATTTTTTCAAATTCTTCACCATAAACGTCGTATAAACCAGGGCATTCATTTGGACACATTAGCGTCCAATTTGCGTCTTCTTGAACACGTTTCATAAACAAATCCGAAGTCCACATCGCAAAAAATAAATCTCTGGCGCGCATTTCTTCTTTTCCGGTATTTTTTTTCAAATCCAAAAAATCAAATATATCAGCGTGCCAAGTTTCAATGTAAATAGCAAAACTTCCTTTTCTTTTTCCACCACCTTGATCTACATATCTTGCTGTATCGTTAAAAACTCGTAACATAGGTACAATTCCGTTGCTGGTTCCGTTGGTTCCTCGAATGTAAGAACCTGTTGCTCGAACGTTATGAATTGATAATCCAATTCCACCAGCCGACTGTGATATTTTTGCAGTTTGTTTCAGTGTATCATAAATTCCGTCAATGCTATCGTCTTGCATTGCCAAAAGGAAACAAGAAGACATTTGTGCCTTCGGCGTTCCTGCATTAAACAAGGTTGGAGTTGCGTGAGTAAAGAATTTTTTCGACATCAAATCGTAGGTTTCAATTACCGATTTTAAGTCACCCAAGTGTATTCCAACCGAAACTCGCATTAACATATGTTGCGGACGCTCAACAATTTTGCCATTTATTTTTAGTAAATAAGAGCGTTCTAACGTTTTAAATCCAAAATAATCATAATTGAAATCTCGAGTATAAATTACGTGAGAGTCTAAAAACTCGGCGTTTTCCATAATCACTTTATGTACTTCATCGCTCAACAATGGAGCTTCTTGCCCGTTTCTTGGATTCACAAAATGGTACATATCGTTCATAGTATCCGAAAACGATTTTTTAGTATTCGAGTGTAAGTTTGAGATGGCAATTCGAGCTGCCAATTGTGCATAATCTGGGTGTGCAATTGTCATTGAAGCAGCAGTTTCTGCCGCTAAGTTATCTAGTTCCGAAGTGCTTACTCCATCGTAAAGTCCTTCAATTACACGCATTGCTACTTTTACTGCATCGACCAAATCGTTTAAACCATAGCATAGTTTTTTGATTCGTTCTGTAATTTTGTCAAACATTACTGGCTCTTTGTGGCCGTCTCTTTTTACTACGTACATACTTTTTTGTTTTGTGAAAAAGCAAATCCCTTTGCAATTTCGGGGTTAATTGTAATATTTATTTTGTTTTTAGAAGCCAATCCCACACCCGAGCCTGAAAGAGCGAACTGGCAAATCAATTCGTTACTATCTTTTGTTTAAAAAAAAACAAAACAAAAGTATTTCAACTGCTATCGTGGCTAAGCCAATTTAAT
>JAYUFJ010000451.1:0-9178 GCA_043738775.1 Flavobacterium sp.
TTAGAAATTTTACAAAAATATGATTTGGTTGCAGTTTCAAAAAAATTGGTTAAATCAATTCCTTTGGGTTGGAAACAAAAATTATCATTTTCATTAGCACTTATTCATAATCCAAAAGTTATTTTTCTTGATGAACCTACTGGTGGCGTTGACCCAATCATAAGGCGTCAGTTTTGGGATTTAATTTATGAAGCATCAGCCAACGGTGTAACCATTTTTGTAACCACACATTATATGGATGAAGCCGAATATTGCGACCGTGTTTCGATTATGGTAGATGGAAAAATCAATGCTTTGGGAACACCAAGTGAACTAAAACAAGAATACAAAGTAACATCAATGGACGAAGTTTTTCAGATTTTGGCACGAGGAACATCAACAAAATAATTTATTATGAAAAAGTTTAATGGTTTTGTTAGAAAAGAATTTTATCACATTTTGCGTGATAAAAGAACCTTGTTAATTCTGTTTGGATTGCCCATAATGTTAGTTATTATCTTTGGTTATGCACTAAACAACGATTTAAAAAATGTACCTATTGCCATTTTAGACCAATCAAAAGATAGTAATTCGATAAAATTAACCAACAAATTATTATCTTCTGGATATTTTGTTTTGGTTGCCAATTTAAAATCCGAAAAAGATATTGAAAACGCTTTCAAAGAAGGAAAAATAAAGATGATTTTGACTTTTCCACCCAATTTTTCTAACGAATTATTCCACAATAAAAAAGCAAATGTTCAACTCATTGCCGATGCCACCGAAATAAATACTGCCACATCAATCACAGGATATGCTTCGGCAATTATCAACGATTATAATGTGCAAACTTTTGGAGAAAACACAAATCCAATTGGTTTAAATATTAGTAATCGAATGATTTTTAACCAACGTTTGTTATCGGTTTATGTATTTATTCCTGGTGTAATTGGTTTGGTAATTCTAATTATTTCAGCATTACTAACTTCAATCACTTTAACTAGAGAAAAAGAAACCGGTACTATGGAATTGTTATCTATTTCTCCACTAAATCCATTTACAATTATCATCGGGAAAGTAGTGCCTTATTTGTTATTAACTATTTTCAATTGCTTTATTATCATCTTGATGGGAATATACATTTTTCATTTGCCTATGAATGGATCTGTCATTTTATTGGCTTTAGAATGTGTGCTTTACATAACTACTTGTCTTTCGGTTGGAATTTTGATTTCTACAAATGTTGATACTCAACAAGCGGCAATGTTTACAAGTTTAGTTTCACTAATGATGCCGTCAATGTTGTTATCAGGTTTTATTTTTCCATTAGAAAGTTTACCAACTGCATTGCAATATTTTTCGCAAATTATACCTACTACTCATTTTATTAATGCCATAAAATTGATAATGATAAAAGGAAGTGGTTTAGAAATCGTTTGGAAACAAACACTCATTTTGCTTGCAATGATTGTTGTTTTTCTTGGAATAAGCATTATCAAAATCAAAAAGAAATACCAATAATTATGAGAAAGATATTAATTTTAGTAAAAAAAGAATTCCTTCAGATTTTTAGAGACAAACAACTGCTACCATTGATGACTGTAATGCCAATTTTTCAGGTTATACTATTATCCTACGCTGCAAGTTATGATATTAATAATCTAAAAATAGCCTTTTGGGATATGGATAAAACATCGCAATCATCGAAGTTAGAACAGAAATATTTAGGTTCTGGTTTTTTCGAATTAAAAAGTTTTGTAAACAGCCAAAAAGAAGCCGATGACTTGTTACTTGCCGATAAAGCTGATTTAATTGTAGTCATTCCAGAAAATTTTGAAAAGGAGCTCATTACAACTAATAATTCAAGTATTCAGTTTCAAATCAATGCCTTAAATAATACTAAAGCAGCAATTACTAATAATTATGCTTCAAATATTACCAACGATTATATCAATTCGTTAATGACAGAATTGAAAATAAAAGCGACCGATGGTTACCCAAAAATCCAACCAGTTGTCAATTATTGGTACAACCCAACCCTAAATTATAAAACAATTATGGCTCCTGGAATAGTAGCAGAATTATTGACAATGATTGCTATTTTAATGTGTGCTTTGAACATCGTTAAAGAAAAAGAACTTGGCACGATTGAGCAATTAAATGTAACGCCACTAAAAAAGCACGAATTTATAATAGGAAAATTAATTCCGTTTTGGCTTATAGGACATTTTGTGTTTTGGGTTGGTTTATTAACTTCCAAAATATTTTTTAATATTCCAATGGTCGGAAGTTTGCTATTATTAGAATTGTTTGTATCGGTTTTTTTGGTTGTTGCTTTGGGTTTTGGATTACTAATTTCTACATTAGTTAGCACCCAACAACAAGCCTTATTTATCAGTTTCTTTTTTATTATTATTTTTATTTTAATGTGCGGTTTATTTACTTCTGCCGATGCAATGCCAAAATGGGCGCAGTATATAAACATCATAAATCCTATAAAATATTTAGTAGAAGTAGACCGATTAATTTTATTAAAAGGTAGCGGAATCAAACAAATTTACCCGTATATACTCGGAATGTTAGGATATGGAATTGTTGTAAATTCATTAGCAATTAGAATGTATAAAAAAACAAATTAAAAAATATGTATATGAAAGCAATAACCATTTTGATGTTAATTTTTTTAAATTCCTCATTTGTACAAAAAGAAAACAACAGTTTTGAAGGAAATTGGATTGCAAAAGATTTAGCAAATTCGACCATCGAAGTCACTAAAATTGGTAAAGAGCATTTGAAAGGAAAAATTATAGCATCTGATGATAAAACTATTATTGGTAAAATAGTTTTTGATAACATAAAATCGGACGGGAAAGGCAATTGGATAGGCAAACTAACAAACCCAATAAAAGAAATTGATGTAAATGCAACATTCCATTTGGATAATGAAAATTCTTTAAAGTTAGTCGGAAAGAAATTTTTCTTCACAAAAACATTTTACTGGATTAGAAAAAAGTAAAAAAAATCAAATTAGAAGTCATTTTTAAAGGTATATCCGTAAAGGTCTTAAATAAAAAAGTAAGTGAAGATATGATGATTTTGAAGTCAAAATTTTCGATAACCAATTCAAAACAAAATATATCATAATATGCAATTTCGCGAACTTTAAGTGTTAAAAATCATTCAAACCATCACAAATCTATTTAAAATTTAAAATCAAAACATTTTTAATTTTAATATTGTAGGTTTTTATTCTTCTAATTATTTTTTCTAAAAATATGTCAACACAAATCATCAACAACATTAAATCGTTCGTTGCGCTTACTCAAGACGACGAAGAAGCATTTATTAAAATACTTGAAATAAAAAAATACTCTAAAAAAGAATTCATTCTTCAAGAAGGACAAGTTTGCGATAAAATATTTTTTATTAATTCAGGTTGTGCCAGAGATTTTTTCAATATAGAAGGAGAAGAAAAAATTGTACAGTTCTTTTTTGGCGACAGTTGGTTTACCGATTATGGTAGTTTTTTGACGGGTCAACCAACCATTGAAAATCTTCAAGCTATAGAACCTTGTGAGGTAGTTCAATTCAAAAAGACAGATTTATACAATTTATATGTAACACATCCTGTTTTTGAAAGAGTCGGTCGCGTAATGGCTGAAAATGCTTTTATGGGATTAATGAGCATTACTACTATGAGAAACAATCAAGAACCCGAAGAACGATATCTAAGTCTATTAAAAAAACGTCCAGAATTAGTTGAAAGAATTCCGCAACATTTTATTGCTTCTTACCTGGGAATTCAACCGCAATCGCTAAGCCGCATTCGCAAAAGAATTTTCGAAAAATAGAAATTTATTAACCCAAGTGAACGTTTTTGGGTTTTCATAATATTCATCTTTGCTAAGTAATTCAAATAAAATGATGGCAATTTTAAATCAATACGCTTTGGTAAAATCACTATTCAATCAAAATAAAATTCTTTTCTGGCTTGGAACAATACACTTTGTTTTGTTCCTTTTGCTTTTATTGTATTTACCATTCAACAATGTGATTGTGTTGGGTTTAAATTCAGTTGTAAAACCAATGAAATTTGCCCTTTCAATTTGGATTTACAGTTGGACAATGGAGATTATAATGAGCTTTTTTGAAAACCAAAAAAAAGTAAAATCATATTCATGGGCAGCAGTAATTTGTATGAGTTTTGAGCAAATTGCAATAACCTTACAAGCACTTCGAGGCGAACAATCTCATTTCAATAAAAGCAATACTTTCGGAATAATCGTTTATGAGTTAATGGGGATTTTTATTCTTACCATTACACTCTGGACAGCATATATGGCTTATGTTTTTATCAAACAAAAAACACATTTATTATCAAATCCAATTGTATTGAGTATCAGAATTGGTTTGGTTTATTTTGTAGTTTTTAGTTTGTTTGGCGGATATATTAGTTTCAAAACAGGACATTCTGTCGGCGGATTAGATGGTGGGAATGGTTTGTGGTTTCTAAATTGGAATACATTATTTGGAGATTTGCGAGTGGCTCATTTTTTTGGAATTCACAGTTTGCAAATCATTCCAATGTTTGGTTTATTAGTCAGTAAATTTTCAAATACTTCATCAGCAACCAAATCGGTTTGGTTTTTTTCTATTTTTTATTTTATATATGTTATTTTTGTGATGATACAAGCAATCAATGGATTACCATTTATAGAAAACTAAATGAACAACAATCAGTCAAAATTTGATAACTTTATTTACAAAGAAAAAAATCCCGAAAAAAATCTTTTTGACTTCGTCAAAAGATTTTGGTATTTACAGAATTCCGAAAACAAAATCCAAAATTATACAATTCTTCCCGACGGATATTGCGATTTAATTATTACAATAATTGCAGGCAAATTACAAAACATTACAGTATACGGAATTTGGACAAAAGAACTCGAAGTTCAAATTCCTGCAAACTCAATAATTTTAGGCGTTTGCCTAAAACCTTTGGCAAGTGAATATATTTTGAAACAAAATTTATCTAAATTATTAAACAGCAATACTTTTCTAGAAAACGATTATTGGAATATAAACGAACTGGATTATGAAAATTTCGAAGAAATTGTTCAAACATTATCTTCAAAAATGACTGCACAACTCCAAAAAGTAAAACTAATTGACAATCGCAAAATAGAAATCTTCAACTATTTGTTTCAAAACAACACATCGCTAAAAGTCGAAAATTTATCTCAAAAGATATTTTGGACAAGTCGCCAAATCAATCGATATTTCAATTCTCGATTTGGATTATCACTTAAATCCTATCACAATATTTTGCGTTGCTCTGCAACTTACACCAATATTCGAGAAGGAGAATTTTTCCCAAAAGACGATTTTTATGACCAATCGCATTTCATAAAAGAAATCAAAAAACATACTGGCGAAATTCCAACTGAACTTCACAAAAACAAAAACGACCGATTTTTACAATTCAAAACTTTAAATTAATTCTATTTTTGTATAAAATTTAAAACTTATACAAAATGAACAAAATTAATTACGGCTTCGATGCACCAGCAATTATGCGAAATTTGATGATATTCGGTATTGTAATACCAATAATCGGTTTTGCAATTCCTTATTTCATTCAAAATACAATTATAAACTACATAAGTTATATCATTATATTAATAGGTTTCATTTTATTCGTACTTGGTTTTTCGATGTATTTTTACGGAATTAAAGGTAAATTCTTGATGAGAGATTTTATGCTAAAAAAAATCGATTGGAAAGGAAACGAAAATGTTTTAGACATTGGCGCAGGAACGGGACTTTTAATGAATGGCGTTGCTAAATTTCTAACCACAGGAAAATCAATCGGAATAGATATTTGGAGAGCCGAAGATCTATCAGATAATACTATTGAAAACGCAATCCGAAATGCAGAATTAGAAAATGTAAAAGACAAAATCGAAATTAAAACCGAAGACGCACGACAATTAAGTTTTGCAGACAACACTTTCGATGTTGTAGTTTCTATGTTTTGCATACATAATATTGACGACAAAAAAGAACAAGAAAAAGCCTGTTTTGAAATTGCAAGAGTGCTGAAACAAAACGGAACTGCATTAATTGGCGACTACATTCCGACACACGAATATGCCAAATATTTCGAAAAAGCAGGACTAAAAGTAATCAGTTCAAAAAACTATATTTCAACCGCATATACATTAATGTGGATGGTCACAGCAAAAAAAATATAACCAAATATCTAGTTTTAAAGCAATGACAAAAACAGAAAATTTTGAGCAAGTAGAAATTACAACAGCAATACAATTGCGAGAATGGTTACTGAAAAATCATACTCAAAAAGAAAGTATTTGGTTAGTTACTTATAAAAAACAAGTGCCAGAAAAATATGTTTCCGTTCAAGAAGTTTTAGACGAATTATTGTGTTTTGGTTGGATTGACGGCATCCGTCGAAAATTAGATTTAGACCGAACAATGCAACTCATTGCACCACGAAAAGTCGAACATTGGGCGCAAACCTATAAAGATAGATTTGCAAAACTCGAAAAACTTGGGTTGGTGCATCAAGCAGGAACAAATAGCGTTTTGGCATCGAAACAAAACGGATTATGGAATTTTATGGACGATGTCGATGCGCTCATAAAACCCGAAGATTTAGTAAAATGTTTAAACGAACATACGCCAGCAATGGAATTTTTCGAAGCATTTTCTAAATCGAATAAACGTTTTATTCTACGATGGATAAAATTAGCCAAAACCCCAGCAACAAGACAAAAACGAATTTTGGAAACGGCAACATTAGCACAAAAAAATTTAAAAATTCCAGGATTATAAAAAAAATATTTTTATAATTCCGAATATTAATGATGGAACCAAATCAGTTTGGATTTTTTCAATACTTTATTTTCTGTATGTTGTTTTTGTAATGATACAAGCAATTCAAGGAATGCCATTTATAAAATTATAATTTAAAAATCAAACTTAAGTTATAAAAACTAAAAATAAATAAGAAAATCCAATAATGAACAACATAGAAATAATAGAATTAAAATCCAATCAAATAAAAGTCTACAAAGACTTTTTAAACATCGGACTTATAGAAGATGAAGAAAATTTCAGAATAACACCAACTGATGATTTGCATTCTTCATTTCCTACTAAAGACAAAGAAGATAGTTTTACACTTGGTGCGTTTATCGAAAATGAATTAGTTGGAATTGTTAGTTTTACTCGTGATGGATATGATAGAGAAAAATTACGACATAAAGGCGTTCTATTCAGAATGTATGTAACTAAAAACTTTAGAGGATTAGGAATTGCTAAAAAACTAATTCAAGAGCTAATAGACAGAGCAAAAAAAATTAAAGATATTGAGCAAATTAACTTAACAGTAATTGCTAATAATGTGAATGCAAAAGTATTGTATGAAAAATTTGGATTTCAAACTTTTGGTTCTGAAAATAATGCCATAAAATGGAAAGGTAAATATTTTACTGAAGATCAAATGGTTTTAAAACATAAATACCGCAACGAAAAATGAATTATCTGAATTTGTGTTTTAAAAGCACAAATGACTTCTAACCTATAAAATTATTACTTTTGTAGCGTTTCCCAAAAATCCTCATAAAATGTACAAAATTGAATAATCAAATAAAAAGATTTAAAGAAATTAATTCCTTTTTTGAAACTACAGGTTTTGAAAAACGAACCGATATTTCTGATTTTTTTATATTTCGATTTGATGAATTGCCAAAAGGCAATGCAATAAAAATGCCTCCTTATCAAAAAGATTTTTATCAAGTTTCTTTGATAATAAATGCTGATAATGCCGAAATTGGCATCAATGAGCAAGAAAATAAATCATTAGAAAATACGTTGTACTTTCTTTCGCCCGAACATATTTTTTCGTGGCAACGAAACTTGAATACTACTGGTTTTGTGGTTTATTTTAAGCCAGAATTTTTAAATTTCTTTATCGGAAATATTCAAAATGATTTTTCTTTTTTTGACCTTTCGCAAACCAATTCTGTTTTTTTAACTAAAAATAATGCATTGGAATTGGCTGCTAATTTCGATAAATTATACAAAGAGTTTTATACACCAAACGCTTATCGAATTCAAATTTTACAATCGTTTTTATTGTCATTGCTATTTAAATGCAAGAGCCTGCAAGAAGAAAAATCTAATGTTATAATCAAGTTTTCTAAAAAGCAAGATTTGGTATTTAGGTTTCAAAATTTAGTTTCAAATTGTTATCTTACAAAAAAACAAGTTGGCGATTATGCTGACAAATTATTTGTTTCGGCAAATACTTTAAACCAAAACGTAAAAGAAATTACTGGCAAAACTGCCAAAGAAATTATTGCAGACAAAATTATACAAGAAGCAAAAAAACTATTGCAATATTCTAGCGAAGATATTTCTGAAATCGCTTTTCATTTGGGTTTTGAAGAGCCAACACATTTTATTCGTTTCTTTAAAAGTCAAACTACAACTACTCCAAAAGAATTCAGAAATTCTAAAATGTAGTTTTGGTCATTATTCCATTGTTTTTGGTTATTTGAATGGTCGAAAGTTGCTTCATCTTTGCACCATCATTTAACAATTAAAATTTAAACAATGGAAAAAGTAATCGTTTTAGGTGCTACAGGAAATATAGGCACAGCAGTAATCAAAAATTTGCAAAACAGAAACATAGAAGTTTTTGCAGGTGTACAATCTGAAAAAGATTTTGACAAAGTTTCTCAATTTGGAGCAACGCCAGTACTTGTGAATTTTACGGATCAAGAAAGTTTAAACCAAGCATTACAGCGCAAAGACCGTGTTTTTTTAGTGACGCCATTAATGCAAAAACCCGAAGCCGTGACGCAAATGGTTATTAATGCATCAAAACAAAACAACATAAAACATTTGGTTCGAAGCACAGCATCAGGCGCAAACAGCAACGGACAAATTCAAATGGCGCGTTGGGCTGGGGCAAGTGAAGATTTAATTAAAGCTTCGGGTTTGAATTACACAATTTTAAGACCATACAGTTTCTTGCAAAATTTCATCAATTTTCATAGTCAAACTATCAAACAATACAATGGTTTTTATTTGCCAACAGGCGATGCTAAATTATCAATGCTAGATATAAACGACTTGGGAGAAGTAGCAGCAATTGTTTTAACAAATGAGG
>JAYUFJ010000452.1:0-3300 GCA_043738775.1 Flavobacterium sp.
AACGGAACACCAACTTCTTGCGAGTCTTTTTCCTATGGACAAGTAGAAGATTATACTGTAAATATTTTAGCCGTTGGAGCAAAAAATGCTAGTGATAAAGGAATTGGTTCTGATACTATTTCATTTTCTTTGTATCCAAATCCAGTTTCAGGAGCGATTTTAAATATTACTAATATTTCCGCAGATGCCAAGTACACTATTTACAATATGTTAGGGCAACAATTAGCATACGGATCTATTGAAAATGAAACTATTAATGTAGAAAATTTAACTTCGGGCAGTTACTTAATTGAAGTTTCAAACGGTGATAAAACAGAAACAAAACGTTTCATTAAGCAATAAGAAAAAAACTTCAATAATTACTTAAAACCATTCGTTTCGGCGAATGGTTTTTTTAATACATTTACATTTTAAAAAAACAGCCAAAATGAAAAAAATAATACTTACACTAACTTTTTTTATGAGTTTGCAAATTACAAATGCTCAAAATACTTTGACACCCGAATTATTATGGAAATTAGGCAGGATTTCTGTTTTAGGAATTTCTAAAGATGAAAAATTAGTAATTTATAAAGTCGCTACGCCATCGGTTGAAGAAAATAAATCATCTGCAAAATACTTCTCAATTCCTGTTTCTGGCGGAAATGCAACCGAAATTTTCGACACAAAATTGCTTTTAGCAGATAAAAATGTTTCTCACGACGGAAAATACATTCTATCATCGGAAGAAGTGAAAATAAATAAAGTTTTAGGAAAAGATTTTTATCCGGAACTAACAAAGTCGAACGTACAAGTATACAACGGTTTGGACTATCGCCATTGGGATACGTGGAACAACGGCACTTGCAACCACGTTTTTTATGCCGAAAATAAAGAAAAAGCAACGCCAATTGACATTATGGCAACCGAGCCTTTTGATGCTCCACAAAAACCATTTGGTGGCGATGAAGATTATATTTGGACACCAGACAGCAAAAGCATTATATACGTTTGCAAGAAAAAATTCGGTACCGAATATGCAATTTCTACAAATACCAATTTGTACGAATACAATTTAGAAACAAAGAAAACTTCCAATCGAACAGAAAATAATTTGGGTTATGACACTAATCCAGTTTTTTCACCTCAAGGTTATTTGAGCTATTTGCAAATGAAACACGAAGGTTATGAAGCCGATAAAAATGATATAATTGTTGATTTTAAAGGAATAAAATTAAATTTAACTGCCGCTTTTGACGGAACAGTTGATAATTTTTTATGGAGCAACGATGGTAAAAAAATCTATTTTGTAGCACCAATTGACGGAACAAAACAACTTTTTGAAGTTGACTTTAACGATACAACAAAAATTGTTTCGAAAGTGAACCAACTTACTAGTGGTGATTTCGATGTAAATGATTTAGTTGGTTTTGCAGAATCGAAAATCATTGTAACTAGAACCGATATGAATCACGCCAGTGAAATCTATTCGTATGATTTGGTTTCAAAAACCTGGTTGCAATTATCAAAAGTAAAGAACGAAGTCTATTCAAAATTAACGTTAAGCAAAATTGAAAAAAGATTTGTAATCACAACCGACGGCAAAAAAATGTTAGTATGGGTTGCTTTACCTCCAAATTTCGATAAAACTAAAAAATACCCAACACTTTTATTTTGTCAAGGAGGCCCACAATCGCCTTTGACACAAAGCTATTCATTTCGTTGGAATTTTTCATTAATGTCTGCGCAAGGTTACATAATAGTTGCACCAAACCGACGTGGAATGTATGGTCACGGGCAAGCTTGGAACGAGCAAATTAGTAAAGATTGGGGAGGTCAAGTAATGCAAGATTACCTTTCGGCAATTGATGATGTTTCGAAAGAATCGTATGTTGATAAAACACGTTTAGGTTGTGTTGGAGCTAGTTACGGCGGATATTCGGTGTTTTACCTTGCTGGCATTCACAACAAGCGTTTCAAAACTTTTATTTCGCATGATGGCGTTTTTAATACCCAAAGTATGTTTGGTACAACCGAAGAAGTGTTTTTCAATCTTTGGGATTTTGGTGGGCCTTATTGGGATAAAAACAATAAAATAGCTCAAAAGACTTATACAATTTTCAACCCAATAAATTTAGTAGATAAATGGAATACGCCTATTTTAATAATTCAAGGCGGAAACGACTTTAGAGTGCCAATTGGTCAAAGTCAAGAAGCATTTCAAGCGGCACAATTACGAGGAATTAAAAGCAGATTCTTATACTTTCCAGAAGAAAACCATTGGGTATTAAAACCACAAAATGCCATCGTTTGGCAAAGTGAATTTTATAAATGGTTGAAAGAAACTTTGTAATGAAATAGATTTTAGATAAATTAATATTGTTTGTTAAAAACTGTTAAACCTAACCGAATTTAAAATTTTAAAATTAAATTTGCTATAATGAAGAAATTTAAAAATTTATTTCGATTGTCGTTAGCACTCTTGCTATTGTCTGCAATTATCTTGCATTCGGTACACGGAATAAATCATTTGGTAAAATTTGATTCTGAAATTTGCCACAAAAAACACAATTCTGAAACTAAAACGCAAATCTCGCACGGACACAATGAAATTGAACATTGTTTTGCTTGTGAATTTACATTTAGTACTTTGTTCAATTTAAAATTAGCTGTTTTTCAATTTAATAAAATTGAAATAATTACTAAATACTCCTTTTGTTACTCCAAAGAAATTATTCGAAATTTCAAAGGTAGTTTATTTTCGCTTAGAGCACCGCCAAAATTTATTGTTTAAAACAGTCATTTTATTCTTAATCAACTTAAACACAATTTATTAGTGATTAAGTTGACTAAGAGTAGTTTTTAAATTATTCAATAAATAACTCAAAATGAAAACATTTTATACCATTCTATTTTTGGGATTGTCTTTTTTTGTACATTCTCAAAATTCAATTTCAGGAAACGTTTCTGACAAAAACAATAAACCAATTACTAATGCAAATATCACCATTGCCGAAATTCGTAAAGAAACACAAACTGACAAAAATGGCAATTACGAACTAAAAAATCTTCCTTCGGGAAATTT
Organism: Flavobacterium sp.; assembly: GCA_043738775.1. Classification (GTDB taxonomy): domain Bacteria; phylum Bacteroidota; class Bacteroidia; order Flavobacteriales; family Flavobacteriaceae; genus Flavobacterium. The sequence continues at coordinate 3,065 of JAYUFJ010000452.1, forward strand.
TACTTTAATTTTATCTTACATAGGATTTACAACAGAGACAAAATTATTTGAATCAAAAAAAAATTTAAAAATAGATATTAATTTATCCGAATCAATTCATCAAATGGATGAAGTTGTTGTTTCGACTGTTTTTAATAAACTGCAATCGCAAAACGTAACCAAAGTAGAGCAAGTTTCGGCTAAGGAAATGAAAAAACGAGGCGCAACAACACTAGTCGAAGGTTTAGCAACCATTC
>JAYUFJ010000453.1:0-3287 GCA_043738775.1 Flavobacterium sp.
TAAAAAACCTGAGCACTGGTTGCGAACATCAAGTGCACCTACGGTTTTTAAACCTAAATCACGTTGAACTAGTACTCCTGGTCCTGGAAAATAATAATCGGGACTTAAAGTTGCAAAAACCACAAAATCAATATCATCAGGTTTTAAACCTGAGCGTTCAATTGCTATTTTAGCGGCTTTCACTCCCATTGATGTTGTGGTATCTTCACCTCTAATAATATGACGACGCTCTTGAATTCCGGTGCGCTCTTGAATCCACTCGTCATTAGTGTCAATTAGTATTGATAAATCATCATTGGTTACCACATTTTCGGGAACATAAAAACCTAATCCCGCTATTTTTGAATGAAACATAATATGCTGTATTGCTAATTTTATACTGCAAATTTAAGAATCTTTTAAAAATAAGGCACTTTTTTTTAAAAATATTACAATTTTGTTTTTTAAGAACAATTAATTTAAGATGGTAAATTCGATTTTTGAGTCGTTATAAACTTTATGGGTTTGCATTTTAAAATCTTCTGGTTTAGCATAAAAAATGTTCGGTACAAATGTTTGCGGATTTAAATCAATAAGTGGAAACCAAGTGCTTTGAACTTGAATTTGAATTTTGTGTCCTTTTTTAAACGTATGAAAAACATCTTGTAATTTAATATTAACTCCAGTTTTTTGATTTGGAACGAATGGTTCTGGTTTTGCAAAATCATTTCTAAAACGACCGCGCATTACTTCGCTTCGAACCATCATTTGGTAATTACTCATTTTTAAATACGAAGCTATTTCTTTTGTTTCTGGCTCGTCTGTAGGAAAAACATCAATTAATTTAACAACCCAATCAGCATCGGTTCCTGTAGTTGCAACTTGAAGTTTGGCTAAAATTTCTCCTGCTAGAGTCGTGTCATTTTCTAATAATTCAGATTCAAATACCAAAACATCGGGTCTTTTTGATGCAAAACGTTGGTCATCGGTCATGTATTTTCTTGGGGTAATTCCGGGTTGTTTTATGTCTTCAGAAGACGGAACTGGTTTTTTTGGGTCACTAATAAATTCTTGAAAAAACTCGTTATCAACACTAATTGATGATAATTTTTCATTGGATAAAAGGTAAAATGATTTTTTTTCAGTATTTTTTGGTGGCCAAGTTTCAAAGGTTTTCCATTCTTTTTTTCCAGTATCAAACATATATGCCTCTGGCAATTTATTTTCGCCTACTCCATTGTTTTTTAAATGATGTCTGAAAAAATTTGCCTCAATATTTTTTTGAAAAAAGCCCGAAATACTGTCACCAAATTTAATATTTCCTATAATTTGCTTCTCCGAATTTCTTGCCCAATCTCCGTGACTCCAAGGACCCATAACTATTGTGTTGTAATTTTTACTGGTTTTTTCTATGGCTTGGTATGTATTTAAAGGTCCGTATAAGTCTTCGGCATCAAACCATCCTCCGACAATCATTACAGCTGGTTTTATGTTTTTTAGATGTTGTAATAATCCTCGTTTTTGCCAAAAATCATCGTAACTAGAATGGTCTTTTAATTGCTGCCAAAATTCGTTATTTTTATCGTAATATTTATCTAAATTGGATACTGATCCTGTTTTTAAATAAAAATTATAATCGTCATTTGTACCCGTTTTTGGAAACTCAAACCAATCTTCGGTGGTTCTAGATTTTTTTTGAGGTCCAAAAAGTGGGGTCGCTTTCCAGTAACTCAATAAATAAGCTCCATTGTGATGAAAATCATCAAAAAAGAAATCACTAATACAAGCTTGAGGCGAAACTGCTTTTAATGCTGGATGTCCACTTAATAACGAATATGATGCGTAAAAACCTGGGTATGAAATTCCCCAAGTTCCAACATTTCCGTTGTTATTAGGTACATTTTTTACAAGCCAATCTATTGTATCATAGGTGTCCGAAGCCTCATCAATATCTAGTTTTGACTTTTTATTAGCTATAAACGGACGCATATTATCGTACAAACCATCACTCATATAGCGCCCCCGAACGTCTTCATAAACTACAATGTAGCCTTCTTTCATCATAATTTCATTGGGTGCAATTCGGTTCGGAAACTTATCTTCGCCATACGGTGCGCAATCATAAGGAGTACGCTGCAACATAATTGGATATTTTTTTGAGGTGTCTTTTGGAGAATAAATGCTCACAAAAAGTTCTGCACCATCTCGCATTTTTAAGTGATGCTCTTTTTTAGTATAATTTTCTTGAACATAATTGGGCTTTTTTTCTTGAGCAATGGATAAAGTAAAAGCAATAGAAAATGCGATTGAAAAAAAATTTTTCATATTTAATTGGTTAATTTTGGTTTAAATTTAAGTTTTATTTTAATTTTATTAAACTTATTTAACATTTGACAAGTTTAAATAATCACTTTTAAAATTTATACAGATTATTTTATTGTACGAAATGTTAAATTTATTCGGGCATTAATAGGTTTTGCAGTTTTGGCAATTTGATGTTTCCAAAAATGTTGGGTTTCGCCTTTCATTAAAAGTAAACTTCCGTGTTTGAGTTCAATTTTTAATTTTTGATTTTCAATTGTATTGTGTTTTAAATAAAAAGGACGTGTAGCCCCAAAACTTATTGAGGCAATAATTGGGTTTCGACCTAATTCTTTTTCATTATCGGCATGCCAACCGTTACTGTCTTTACCATTTCGATATAAATTTAGTAAAACGGTAGTGAAATTTTGGTTACAAACGGCCTCGACTTCTTCTTTAATGTGAGTTAATATTGGGTTCCAATTGTGCGGTTGCATTATTATATTAGAATATCCGTAAAGCTTACCCTCATTACCAAAAAGAGCGGTTAATCGGGGTTGTTGATGCACTTTGTTGAATACTTTTATTTCATCTTGTTGCCACGGGATTTCATTTTTTAATTGTTCAAAAATTAAATCTGCCTTATCCAACATAAAAAAATCAGGATAATATTCGATTTCTGCGTTTGGTAAATTAAATGTTATTTTTTCAGATGGGAAGAGTGAATTCATAAATCCAAAAATAAAAAAAAAACGATGACATTTGCCATCGTTTTACAAATTTTTAAAATAAATTTTATACTTCAGCGTGATTTTGAAGTAATGATTTGTAAACAAAACCTGCTACAATTGCTCCCAAAATTGGAGCTAACCAAAACAACCAAACTTGAGTTAAAGCTTCACCACCAACAAAAATTGCTTGTGATAAAGAACGTGCCGGATTTACCGATGTATTTGTAATTGGAATACTTATTAAATGAATTAAAGTTAAACCTAAACCAATAGCAA
>JAYUFJ010000454.1:0-3277 GCA_043738775.1 Flavobacterium sp.
AAACAATTTTAAACTTTACAAACAATCAAAATAATGGGGTTAATAAAAATTTTTTCAGGTAGCGAAATTTTAGCATTGGCTTTACAATCCAAAATTGAACAAATAGGCGTAAATACCGTAAAAAGAGATAATTTACAATCTGCTCGTTGGGGTGGTTTTGGAAATTCTGATTTGGCAGTTGAGGTTTTTATAGAAGAAAAAGATTTCAACAAAGCCAATCCAGTTATTGAAGAATTTAGAATGAGTATATAAGTTTTAATAATAAATAAAAATCAGTCTGATTTAATTACCAGACTGATTTTTTACGTTTAAGAAGAAATTTTTTATCTTTTTTGGTGTTGCATTTTTTCAATAAAATCTTTTTGAAATTTTTGCATTCCTTCCGATCCCATTGTCGAATATAGGTAAATAGTAAAAATTAAATATATTGAACTAAGAACAATTCCAATTATTGATAAAACACGTCCAATACTTATATTTGAATAGTTAGAATAGTCTTCGGGATTAGCGTTGTAAATGGCCATATCTTTTTTGGCCAAATTTAAAGCTACAATTCCTAAAATTAAACCAATTACTCCCCAACAGCAGCAAGTTAAAATTGATAGTATTCCTAGAACAAGTACTAGGGTAGCATTAGGTAATTTTTGTTTTTCCATAAGTTAATTTGTTAAGGGTTTGATTAATATAAAAAACGCATTTTGTATGCGTAACTGATTATCATAATTGTTGCATTTATTATAGCTAAACTTTTTAAATACTTAGAATAATTTCGTGACTTGTCAAAAAAATGTAAGGCTAAAATAACAAAAAAAAGTATAGTGGTGTAAATTGCCGGAAACATAAAAAAAGCATTTATAAATTGTCCTTTAAAAATTAAAAGTAATGCACGTTGTGTTCCGCATCCCAAACATTCAATTCCGAATAATTTTTTACTCAAACACGGAATCATAAATTTTTCCATTGTAATTTTTTGTATCACAATACTACAAATAATTTTTTAAATATCGCATATCAAATTTAAGTTTTCTACTTTTGACAAAAATTTTATACAATGAAAAAATTGTTAATTCCTATTTTAATAATCGCTTTTTATTTTGCATATCGTGAACAAAATAAACCAGACCCAAATGTTTTTATTACCGTAGGAGCAGTAGTTGTATTTATGTTTGGAATGATGAAATTAATGGCAAAAGTGCCCAGTAAAAAACAAGAAGATAAAAATGGAATACTTTAAAATAAACGATAAAGTTTCAGTTCTTGACGAAGCTATTGATGGAGTAGTAGTGGGAATTAAAAACGATGAGATTTTGATAGAAACTACGAATTCTTTTTTGATGACTTTTTTTGTCAACGAATTGATTAAAATTCACGATTCCAATAATTTAGAGTCTGATATTATAAGTTTTGGTGTAAGTAAAAAATTTGTAGACACAAATCCTTCAAAAAAGAAAAACACACAAAAAATCAATACTCCAAAACAAGATTTTGGAGTGCCAGAGTTCGATTTACACATTGAAAAACTGGTAAAAAATAAAGGCGGAATGACGAATTATGACATCCTAACATTGCAATCGGAAACAGCAAAACGTCACATTGAATTTGCCTTAAAAAATAGAATTCCGAAAATTGTATTTATCCACGGAGTTGGTGAAGGAGTGTTAAAAGCTGAGTTGGATTTTATGTTAGGAAGATATGATTCGATTAGTTTTAAAGATGGCAATTATCAAAAATACGGACAAGGTGCTACCGAAGTTTATTTCAAACAAAATCCAAAATAATCAAAATTTTAATGACAAAATACAAATATTTCATAGCAGCATTTTCAGCATTTTTCATTTGGGGATTTTTTAGTTTAGCCTTAAAACCAATTCAAAATTATGCCTCGTTAGATATTTTATTCTATCGATTATTTGGTAGCGTTTTACTTTTGTCTATTGTAAATTTACTTTTTCGACGTTCAATAATTGTAAAAAACTGGCAACTTTTCAATTCAAATTCACCTATTAAAAAGCCAAAAATTGTTTTTCAAATAGTGTTGGGAGGATTCATTTTGATTTTAAATTGGTTCGTTTTTATTTTTGTTGTAAATCATATTGGAGTAAAAACGGCTTCATTTGCATATTTAATTTGTCCAATTTTGACCACCGTTTTAGCTTTTTTTATCTTAAAAGAAAAGCTAAATTCTTGGCAATGGGCTGGCGTTTTTATAAGTATAATTTCGTGTGCCATTTTATCTTTTCACGATATTTCTAATTTAATTTATAGTTTAATTGTAGCATCAACTTATGCTTTTTATCTAATCAGTCAACGTAAAAATTATGGTTTTGATAAGTTAATTTCACTCAACATTCAACTGTTAATTGCTACAATTGTAGTGCTTCCGTTTTACCCAAGTTTTAGTGGTGCCATTCCAACCGATGGACTATTTTATTTTTACATATTTATTATTGTAATTATGTTTACTATTGTACCGTTATTCTTAAATTTGTACGCCTTACAAGGTTTAAGTTCGGCAACCGTCGGAATCTTAATTTACATTAATCCGATACTAAATTTTGTTATGGCACTATTTTATTATCACGAAAAAGTTACAACTTTACAAATAATTTCTTATTCTTTAATTTTAATTTCGATAGTAGTTTTTAATAAAAAATTGCTTTTCAACACTAATAACAGTTCAATACAGTAATGAAAAAAGTATATTTAGACAATGCCGCAACTACTGAAATTCGACCAGAAGTAATTGCCGAAATGGTTCAAGTAATGCAAAATGATTACGGAAACGCGTCATCATCACATAGTTTTGGTCGAAGTGCCAAGTCGATTATTGAAAATTCTCGAAAAAGTATTGCCAAAGAAATGGGTTGCTTGGCTCAAGAAATTATATTTACTACAAATGCAACCGAAGCCTCAAATTGGATTTTAAAAAATGCAGTCGACAACTTAAAAGTTACTCGAATTATAACCAGTAAAATTGAGCATCACGCCACTTTATATACTGTTTTACAATTGCAAAAAATGGGTAACGTTCAAGTTGATTATGTAACTATTTTACCCGACGGAAATATTGATATCAATCATTTGGTGGTTTTACTTGCGCAAGATGTTAAAACTTTGGTAACATTGATGCACGTTAACAATGAAATTGGAACTGTTTTAGATATTGAAAAAGTGGCTCGAATATGCAAACAACACAATACGCTTTTTCATTGTGACACAGTTCAATCAATTGGTAAAACTAAGTTCAATTTGCATGATATTGAAATTGATTTTGTTG
>JAYUFJ010000455.1:0-9052 GCA_043738775.1 Flavobacterium sp.
TTAAAACTAAAAAATTAATTATGAATTTGTTTAAAACAACTACAATTATTTAAACAAATGAAATGAATTTAATAATTGATTTGAAATTTGAATTTATAAAATGAATAGAATTTTGCCACCAAGTTAAATAATTTTAATATCTAATTAGTGGCAGAAACATTTAATAATAAAAATTGATTACCAAGAAATTTATTAAGATTTTAATTCACCTTCTAATTTACTCACAACTGCAGTAGCGATACTGTTACCAACAACATTTGTAGCACTTCGGCCCATATCCAAAATAGGATCAATACCTAACAATAGTGCAATTCCAACTTCGGGAATCTTAAAACTTGCCAATGTTCCAGCAATTACTACAAGTGAAGCTCTTGGAACACCCGCAATTCCTTTACTGGTAAGCATTAAAACTAAAAGCATAGAAATTTGTGTTTCAATTGATAAATGAATTCCATAAGATTGTGCAATGAAAATTGAGGCGAAAGTCATATACATCATACTTCCATCCAAATTAAAAGAATATCCAAGTGGCAAAACAAAACTAGTTATTTTTGGGGTACAACCAAAATTTTCTAACTCGACCATAGTTTTTGGAAAAGCGGCTTCCGAACTACTGGTGCTAAAAGCCAATAAAATAGGGTCTTTAATTCGTTTTATTAATTCAAATATTCTGCTTTTTAAGAAAAAAGAACCTGCCAAAATTAAAACGCCCCAAAGTAAAAATAATCCAAAATAAAATTCGGATATGAAAATAGCGTAAGTTGTTAAAATACCCAAACCTTGCTTTGCAATAACTACAACCATTGCACCAAAAACTGCAATTGGGGCAAAATTCATAATAAAGCCTGTTAATTTTAAAATGATATGAGCAATATCGTCTAAAGCAGCTACAATTTTATCGCTTTTTTTACCTAATGCAGCAGCAGAAATTCCGAAAAAAATTGAAAAAATTACAATTTGCAAAATCTCATTATTGGCCATTGATTCAATAAAACTTTTTGGGAAAACGTGTGTAATAAAATCTTTAATTGACAGTGCTGCTTTATCAATTCCTGTTACTTGATTTTCAAGCGGAAGCGCTAAATGCATTGATTCGCCTGGTTTGAAAATGTTAACTAAAATCATCCCTAAAAACAAACTAGCTAGTGAAGCAGAAATAAACCAAAGCATGGTTTTTCCGCCAATTCGACCCACAGTTTTAATATCACCAAGTTTTGCAATTCCGACAACTAAGGTTGTAAATACCAATGGGGCAACAATCATTTTAATCAATCGCAGAAAAATATCTGTAATAATAGAAAACCATTGTAGTTTTTTATCTCGATTGGTTGTTACCTCTTTTAGTTGGCTTTCAGAGAATTTTTTAATACTTTTTAAATCGGTATAAGCAACATTCAAAGTATCTTTTAAAGGTTTATTTAAAATAGTTTTAGATTTTTTTATAGTATCTTCTATTTTTTCAATTTCTTTATATTGCAAAGCATAAGAAGCAAAGTTTTTATCTGGATTAGATAAAATTTCTTTTTTCTGATTCTCAAAATTCACAATATCGTTATATAATTTTTTATATTTAGAGGTTGTTGAATCTGGTTCAAACGTTTTTAGAATTTTAGAGATAGAGTCAACATTTTTGGAATAGAACTCAATTTTTTTATTTTCGGAGTTTACGTAATATTTGTTAATAAAAAAACCAAAAGCAATGCCAAATAATAGGGCAATAAAAATGTTTCTAGTTAAATTAGATTTCTTTGTTTCGTTGGTTGGAGTCATTTATTTGATGTAAATTTTGTTAATTAGATAAAAATCGGCTAATACTAGAGCAGCCATTGCTTCAACAATAGGTACTGCCCTTGGAACTACACAAGGATCGTGACGTCCTTTACCTTGCATTTCGGTAATTTCGCCTTTGTTATTTAACGAATCTTGTTTTTGAATTAATGTAGCAACAGGTTTAAAAGCTACTTTAAAATAAATATTCATTCCGTTTGATATTCCACCTTGAATTCCGCCCGAAAAGTTAGTTTTGGTAGTTCCATCAATATTGTATAAATCGTTGTGTTGACTACCTAATAAAGTAGCTCCTTCAAAACCGGAACCGAATTCGAAACCCTTTACAGCATTTATTGACAACATTGCTTTACCTAATTGAGCGTGTAATTTATCAAAAACGGGTTCGCCTAAACCTATAGGCACATTTTGAATTACACAACTAATTACACCGCCAATGGTATCGCCTTGTTTTTTTATTTCTTTAATATAATTTTCCATTTCCACTGCTTTTTCATAATTTGGGCAACGAACTGGATTGTTTTCTACTTGTGAAAAATCTAAATCAGAATAGTTTTTATCCAAACTAATTTTTCCAACAGCCGATACAAATGCATTGATTTTAATGTTTTTTAAATATTGTTTTGCTATCGCTCCAGCCACTACTCTACTTGATGTTTCACGTGCCGAACTGCGACCACCACCACGATAATCACGAATGCCGTATTTTTTTTCGTAAACATAATCGGCGTGGCTTGGTCGGTAATTGTCTTTGATATGTGAATAATCGTCGGATTTTTGATTGGTATTTGGAATAATAAACCCAATTGGAGTTCCAGTTGTTTTTCCCTCAAAAATACCCGATAAAAAACGCACTTCATCTTCTTCTTTTCGCTGGGTAACAATACTTGATTGTCCGGGTTTTCGACGTTGCATTTCGGTTTGAATTGCTGCAAAATCGATTTCAATATTTGGTGGACAACCGTCAATTATTCCGCCCAATGCTTCTCCATGAGATTCTCCAAAAGTTGTTAATTTAAAAAGTGTTCCAAAACTATTTCCTGCCATTATTATTTATCTTTAAAAACAAAAATAGTTTTTTTAAATCAAAAAATAGAATAAATAAAGTATTAGTACCGATAAAAACAATTGATTAAATTTCTAAACATGTTAAAATAGCCATTTTCATAAAAAAAAATAATTATGTAAAATAAAATTAAAATTATACAATATATATACATTTTATTAGTTGTACTTTTACAACAAACAATAAATAATTAAAAATGAAAAAATGTATTTTAACCACAGTTCTAATATTAGGAGTGTATTTCTCAATGTCGTCTCAAAAAATTTCTAAAAATGCAATAGGATTTCGATTAGGCTCAAATGATGGTTTTGGTGGTGAATTATCTTATCAAAGAAAAATTTCAAGTGATAATAGATTGGAATTTGACTTAGGATTTCGCAACAGTAATGATTATAATGCTTTTAAATTAGCTGGTTTGTATCAATGGACTTGGGCAATTGATAATGGTTTTAACTGGTATGCTGGTGTTGGTGGTGGAGCAGGAAGCTGGAGTTTTGACAATAAATATTCAAAAAATAATGGTACTTTTCTTTTTGTAGCAGGCGATGTTGGAATTGAGTATGATTTTGACATTCCTTTACAAATATCGTTGGATTTAAGACCAGAGTTATATATAAACAGTGGAGTTTACAGAAGCGGAGTCGGCTCGGACATTGGGCTTGGTATACGATATAGGTTTAATTAAATTTAAGTTATTGTGAATTTTAAAACTACAACTTTCAATAGTTGTAGTTTTTTTTATAAATTTCTACTGTAATTTTCATTCTTATTTTTTGCAAATTCATAACCCTCTTTCCACCATTGAGCCATCTTTACTTTGTTAAAAACCAAGGCGTTATTGGTTAATTTGGTAGGAGTATAATACAAATTCAACTTTACATTTTTGTTTTTTGCAGCCAGTTTGCCAATAGTTATGTCATGTTTTTCAACTTGACCCAACATCAGTTCAAACATATCTACTAAAAGTGAAAACGGATTTTTGCCAATTTTACGTTTTTCGAGTTGCATTTCTGTTTCTAATATAACGACATCAACTTCGGTTGCACCTTGATTTATTGCTTCTCGTATTGGAACTAAACTTGAAAATCCACCATCGCCGTATTCACAGTCGTCTTTTTTAACTAAACTCATAAAGGGAATATAATTACAAGAAATCCAAATCCAATCACAAAAATCTTCATACTCAAAATCGTTTATTGATTTAAACTCAGCATTATTTTTTGATAAATTTGTAACCGTAATAATTATGTTGGTTTTAGATTTTTTTAATTTAATAAACTCATCAATTGTAAATTTTTCTCTAATATATTTTCGCAGTTTATAGCTTTCGCCAAATGTTCGTTTTCCTTTAAAAAATTGTAATAAAACGTTAAAATGATTGATTGAAACAATATCGCCTTCGATTGCTTTTTTAACTACAAATGGATTAATGTCAAAAATTTTATTCATATCAAATTGAGTATAAATATCAAAAATTTTGTCAATTTTACCCAAAGCCAAATGCGGAATCAATAAACTTCCTGTTGATGTACCAACTAAAATATCGTACTTATGATTTTTTTCTTGCAACAAAAACTGTGCAACGCCACCGGCAAATGCTCCTTTACTTCCTCCACCCGAAATTACTAAAGCTCTCATTTTTATTATTTTGTTAATTGTGTTAATTGTATCTTTTCAATATCAGATAGTTGCAATTTTAAAGTTTCAAAAATTGGTTTGAAATCATCATTTTTATTTAAATTTTTTATTTTATCCTTTGCAAATTTTACAAATTGCCATTTATGATGCAATGTCGCGTTAACTAAATTTTTAAGCATTTTTTCATCTTTAAGATTTAATTGAAATAAGCCTTCAAAAGCATTTTGACGAATTGAACTATCGTATTTTGACGAAGAATAGTCTACTAATTCATTATAATAAACAACTTTTAAATCCTTTGAAATAGCAATGTTTAATTGCGAATAAGTTAAAAACATAATTCTTAATCCTTTATCATTTTTGCTTTTCCAATTTTTTGCAATTTCTAAATAACGCGATTGTTCGTCGGGAAAATTAGAAAATAAGTTAGTAAATGCAATTTCTTTAGTATCGTATGATTTATCATTTAACAAACATTCATAATCCTTTTTAAAATATGCAGGAATTTTTGAAATAGTTTGAGCAACAGCTTGACGAACTTCAATATTATTGGTTTTCATAGCTAATGAAATCAAATTTTGTTTTGTTTCAAATGGAACATTTTTAATTTGATACACAATTTCGGTTTTTAAAGGATAAAAACAATTTGACTTTAAAATTTCTTCAAAATAAGTTTCTTTGTCAACAAAAGATAAATTTCGTTTGCTTTGAATTTCTTGTAATTTTCGAATAAACTCATTTTTACTTAACAAAACATTCATTTCTTCGGCTTGATATCGGTAATCTTCTAACCAATTTTTTTGAAATTTTTCAATATCAAAGTTTGAAACATTTTTTATTTCGTTTAAAAAATCGACAGTTTCAACATTTTTAAATTGGTATTTGTTTAAATAATTTTTAATTGCCATTTGAAATTTTTTTGCACCAATAGCTTCACGAATAGAATGCAAACCTAAACTTCCTTTTTGATAAAACGACAACGAACTCGCTTTTTCATTCAATATTGGTATTGTATCTTTTTTTGTAGCTTGTTTAACTTGCAATGCATCATTGTATAATTTGTAATAAAAATAATCGTCACCAAATAGTTTCCGCTCTGCCAAAAGTGCAAAATAAGTAGCAAAACTTTCGTGTAACCAATGCTGTTTCCCTAACTTTTCGGTAATTAAATCACCAAACCATTGATGTGCCAATTCGTGAGCGTTTACATTAATATAATTTCGGTCATTAAAAGCACTTTCATCAACCACAAAACTTTGGTCAAAAAGCGTTGAAGAGGTGTTTTCCATTCCGGCATATAAAAAATCATTGACTGGAATTTGTCGATAAATTCCCCAAGGATACTTCACTCCTATTTCGGTTTCTAAAAAATCAAAAATGGTTTTTGAATGTTTAAATGTGTATTCAAACTTGTTTTCATCGCTTGGTTGATAATAATTTTGCAACAAAATGTTTGATTTTGATTTTTGAAATTTATATTTAAACTTACCAATTGCAAGCATTAATAAATAAGACGACATTGGTTTTTGCATTTTAAATTGCCAAGTTTTTAAATTATTAATTTTAGTTTGATAAATAAATTTTCCATTTGAAATTATTTCATAACCAGCATCAAAAGTAATTTTTACTTTAAAAATCAATTTTTCATTCATATCATCAAAGCTTGGAAACCAATTACTTGTGTATCTACCTTGACCTTGCGTCCAAATTTGAAGGTTATCGGTTTCTTCGCTTCCAGTAAAATACAAAGTTTGTTTAGGTGCCGCAAAATAATTTAATTGAAGACTATTTTGACCTAATTTAAAACCTTCAAATAAAATTAATTCTTTTTTTGAATTTCGAAATTTAACTTCTTTACCATTTATTAAAACTGAATTGAATTCCATTTTTTTTGCATCAATTCGAATAGAATCAATTGCACTTAAAACGTTAAATTTAAAAATAACAATACCAAAAACTGATTTGGATTTGGTATTCAAACTCAAATTAGCATAGACATTTGTAAAATCGACTTTTTGAGTTTGCTGAGAAAATGAAAATAAAGTAATTAATAAAAGTAAATAGCGCATAGTTTTAATGGTGTTTCACAAATATACGTAGAGTTTTTAAATATTACATTTTCAAATTATCCAATTAAAATCTATATTCGCATAGTTATTTTACAAACCAAAATGATTAATCAATTACAAACTCCAATTGAATACCTAAAAGGCGTTGGTCCTACTCGAGGCGAATTACTTAAAAGAGAACTTGGCATTCATAAATATGTCGATTTAATTAATTTTTTTCCAAATAGATACATTGACCGAACTAAATATTATAAAATTAACGAATTACAAGTCTCCAACTCTGAAGTACAAATAGTTGGGAAAATTATCAATATAAAAACGGTGGAATATGGTAAAAATCAAAAACGCTTGGTTGCCACTTTCGTAGATGAAACCGGCCAAATAGAATTAATTTGGTTTCAAGGGGTAAAATGGATTCGTGAAACTTTAAAAATAAATGAAGTTTATGTTATTTTTGGTCGATTAACCGAATTTAACTCGAAATTTTCGATGGCGCATCCAGAAATGGAATTACTTGAAGAACATAAATTAAGTTTGAGAAGTGCAATGCAACCCGTTTACCCCAGTACCGAAAAATTAACGCAACGTGGAATTACCAATAAAGTAATAAACAAAGCCATTCAACAATTATTTCAAGAAACCAAAGCCAATTTTATAGAAACTTTGCCTATTTATATGGTGGAACAATTAAAACTGATTTCAAAAAATGAAGCTATTTTAAACATTCATTTCCCAAAAAATCAAGATTTGCTTACCAAAGCACAATTTCGATTGAAATTTGAAGAATTATTTTTTATACAATTACAATTAATTTCTAAAAACTTAATCCGAAAACATAAAATAAAAGGTTATCCGTTTGAAAAAGTAGGCGAAAATTTTAATGATTTTTTTAAAAATCATTTGCCATTTGAACTTACAAATGCTCAAAAACGAGTACTTAAAGAAATTAGAAATGATTTAGGGAGCAATGCTCAAATGAACCGCCTTTTACAAGGTGATGTAGGCTCGGGCAAAACAATAGTAGCCTTAATGTGTATGCTTTTGGCAAAAGATAACGGTTTTCAAAGTTGTTTAATGGCACCAACCGAAATTTTAGCCAATCAACATTTTATTGGTTTAAATGAACTAGCTAAAAATTTAAATATTAATATAAAAATACTTACTGGTTCAACCAAAACTTCAAATAGAAAAATACTTCACGAAGCACTTGAAAATGGAACTTTAGACATATTAATAGGAACACACGCTTTGCTAGAGGACAAAGTGAAATTTAAAAATTTAGGACTTGCCATTATCGATGAACAGCACCGTTTTGGGGTGGAACAACGTTCAAAATTATGGAAAAAAAACGAAATTCCTCCGCACGTTTTAGTAATGACAGCAACACCAATACCGAGAACATTGGCAATGAGTTTGTATGGCGACCTAGACATTTCAATAATTGACGAATTACCACCCGGCCGAAAACCCATTCAAACAGTACATCGTTTTGATTCCAATCGATTAAAAGTTATCAAATTTATAAAAGACGAAATTGCTAAAGGTAGGCAAATTTATATTGTTTATCCTTTAATTCAAGAATCTGAAACTATGGATTACAAAGATTTAATGGATGGTTATGAAGGAATTTGTCGTGAGTTTCCGCTGCCTCAATACAGTATTTCAATGCTTCACGGAAAAATGAAACCCGCCGAAAAAGAAGCCGAAATGCAACGATTCGTACTAGGAAAAACCAACATTATGGTTGCTACAACTGTAATTGAAGTTGGTGTAAACGTACCCAACGCAAGTGTTATGATTATTGAAAGTGCCGAACGATTTGGACTTTCGCAACTGCATCAGCTTCGAGGTCGTGTGGGTCGAGGTGCCGATCAAAGTTATTGTATTTTAATGACTTCACACAAACTTTCAAATGATACCAAAATCCGAATTGAAACTATGTGTACAACTAACGACGGCTTTGAAATAGCCGAAGTCGATTTAAAACTTCGAGGTCCGGGCGATTTAATGGGTAAACAGCAAAGTGGCATTTTAAACTTAAAAATTGCCGATTTGGTTCGAGATAAAGATATCTTACAACTAGCGCGTTATGAAGCAATCAAATTACTAAAAATAGATTCTACAATGCAAAACCCCGAACATATTGAAATGAGAAAAATGTATATTGAAATGACTGCAAAAGCCAATATTTGGAATTATATTAGTTAGATTAATTAACTACATTAATTTTTAAAAATACCTAAGTATCTTTATTATGAAAAAGTATATTAAAGTTTCAAACTTTTTTAAAATTATTTTTTACCTATTAATCAACTAAAAGTATATTTTTGTATTTCAAAAAAAAAGAAATGGACGGCTCTAAAATTATTGAATTACTATCTTACACAATTCCTTCATTAATAACTGGTGGAGTAGCTTATTATTTGTTTCAATCCTATTTTAATGATCAGCAAAATACTCGTCGATGGTTAATTCAAAAGGAGAATCAAAA
>JAYUFJ010000456.1:0-3261 GCA_043738775.1 Flavobacterium sp.
GTTTCTGGGCCAGCTAGTCTATGTCCAACAAGTAAACAAGTTTATTCTTGTACAGCTGTTACTAATGCGACTACTTACAATTGGGTTGTTCCTACAGGATGGGTAATACTAACTGGCGCAGGTACCACCAGCATTACGGTTACATCAGGGACATCTGCCCAAAGCGGAAATATTACTGTAACAGCAACTAATGGTTGCGGTTCTAGCAGCGTGGTAACTTATGCCGTAGTAATAACACAGCCAGTAATTTGGAACGGAGTATCATTTAATGCATCACCAAATAACATTAATCGTCCAATTATATTTAACGGAAATTATACATCTCCATTAAATACAACAATTGCTGCTTGTGATTGTACTGTAAACGGAAGTGCAGTAGTTACAATAACTAGTGGGTCAACAATGACGTTACAAAATGACATCAAAGTTAATTCGGCAGCAACAATGACATTCGAAAACAATGCTCCCTTGGTACAACAAAACGATGTGCCAAATACAGGTAACATCAAAGTAAAACGAAATAGTTCATCATTAATGAGATTGGACTATACTTTGTGGTCTTCACCAGTAACACCTCAAAATATTTTGGCTTTTTCACCTTTAACTTATAATGTTGGACCTTCAAACATTCGTTTTTATACTTATAATACTACTGCGAATTTTTATTCAACTATTAATCCTGGAGCTACAAATTTTGCTTACGGAAAAGGGTATTTAATTCGCATGCCTGATAATCATCCAACTACACCAACTATTTGGAATGGACAGTTTACAGGCGTACCAAATAACGGAACAAATACTACCCCAATTTCATATGTTAGTGCTACTCAAAAATACAACACTGTAGGAAATCCGTATGCATCACCAATTAATATGAGTAGTTTTGTAAGTGCCAATTCTGCCAATATTTCTGGAACGCTTCGTTTTTGGAGAAAAACAAATTCGGTAACAACAAACACTGGCTATTCAACTTGGAACGCAGGAATTTTTGTAGCCGGACCAAATTTTTCATCAAGTTCTGATCCGTTAGGAGTTATACAAACTGGTCAAGGTTTTATGGTTGAAGCTTTAACAGGAGCCACGTCGGTAACGTTTAATAATTCAATGCGACTTGCAAATACCGCAAACCAATTCTTTAGAACTGCTGCCACAGATGAGTTGAATTTTATGTGGTTAAACTTGACAGGTGGAACAGATTATTTTTCTCAAATGGCTTTAGGTTATAGATTAGATGCTTCAAATGAAGTTGATAATTATGATGGATTGCGTTTTGCAGATGGACAAATTGGTTTAAATTCATTTTTAAGTAGTGAAGATTATGTAATTCAAAGTAGAGCTTTGCCATTCAATGTTGCTGACGAGGTGCCTTTGAGCCTTAAAATACCGGCAACAGGAAATTATACAATTGCAATTGACCATACACAAGGAATGTTTAACACACAAAATATTTATTTGAAAGATACTTTTACAAATACAATATCAAATTTGTCAAATAGTTCCTACACATTTGTTGCAACAGCTGGATTAAATACTTCAAGATTTAAAATTGTTTACCAGCAAGGTATTCTTTCAAATCAATCGAACGGATTGGAAGACAATAATGTTGTAGTTTATAAAAATAATACAGACATTGTTGTAAGTTCAGTAAATAATGAAATTGAAAATATAAAAGTATTCGATATTACTGGAAGACTATTATTTAATAAAAGTGGCTTGAATAAACTAGAATATAGATTTAATATTGGAACTACTAATGAAGTTGTAATTGTAAAAACTATATTAATTGATGGAAAAACAGTTACCAAAAAAATTATAAATTAAACATTTTTTAAAACCTAAACTCTTTTTTAACCGTATTTAAATTTAATTTTTTTTATTTTTAACAAAAAGCATAAAATTTTTAAAAAAAAATTATCTTTACAGCCAAATAGATTAGTAAATGAAAAAATATAACAAAATCCCATTTTTATTTTTAACATTATTGTTTAACTTAACCGTATTTGCTCAAGGTAGTGATGACGATACTGGTGGAGGAAATTTGGATGGAAACGATGTTCCAGTAAATGGTCAATTGATCTATCTGATAATTGCAGGAATTTTTCTTGCAATGTATTCTTTCAATAGGTTTAAAAAATTAGCAAAATAGTTCTTAACATAGGTATTAAACAAAAAACCATCTGCTTTCGCTGATGGTTTTTTGATTTTATTACTTTAATGAATTTATTGGTTTCAAATTGTGAGTTTAAAAATGTAAACTTAAAGTTAATTTTGTTTTAGTATTTAAAAAGTTTTTTTTTAAATTCGCCAATCTACATAAGTATTAATAAGCAGTTAATTTGCTGCAATTTATTATTTTTCTCATCATAGGCAAGTTATAGACTCGCGGCTTGAAGCAATTGTGGTTAAGTTCGCCTTAACTTTCGATTAATTACTGAACTTACAAATACAAAACCAACTTTAATCCCGATAGCTATCGGGAGCCTAAACCCCCAATTGCTTCAACCGCTTTTGTACGCTGGCTTTCTTTTTATTTTAGTTTTTCTTTAATTTCATCTAAATTTATTTTATGCTTAATAATATCTTCTCTAATTTTTCTACATAGAGTATCGTCAAATATTATTTCTTCTGATTTATTTCTAAAATATTCTTTGCCATCATAGCCTTTTTCCAAAACAGAATGTGCAAATTGATTACGGATTTTAATTACAGAGTTTTTAAAATCATCAATGAAATTTGTAAGTTCGTTTTGTTCTATAATTGCCGATAATGTATTTGCTCTTTGAGAAAACGAAAACAATAAAGGGTCACTTATAACTTTGTCTATTCTTTCATTTTTTTTGAATTTTGAAACTTCATTAAATTTTCTTTCATAAAATGTAATTATCTCTTCAAAAATTGATTTTTTTATATCGGCGTTGTCAGTTTTAGTTAGATAATCTGTTATAATTTCGAATGAAAGCTCATCTAACGAACTTGTTTCGTGCATTATCATTCCTCGCATTGTAACAATATGTTGGAATTTTTTTATTGTTAAATCTATTAGTTCAATTGTTCTTGAAATAACTTTCTCAATATGTTCATCTGTTGAAGCGTTAGTTTCAAGAAAAGAGACACGACTTATTTTTTGAGTGTCTTTTAAATCTGCTTTTGCTGTGTAAAATAATATTTCTGTCATTACTGAATATTTTGAACTTCTGATTTGTTCCACAACTTCGTCACCGTTCATATCATTCATATGAAAATCAGTTAAAATTAAATCAT